>NZ_JBTLNE010000036.1:0-39567 GCF_054457435.1 Halovulum sp. GXIMD14793
TGGGCGGGCGGGAGCCTCCCCGGCCGGGACCGGTGTCACCCGCGCTTACGCATAATCAGCGCCGCAGCGCCAACACCGATGGCCACCACCAGAATAATCAGACTGGCCAGCGCATTGATATCCGGACTGACCCCCAACCGCACCTTGGAAAAAATCACCATGGGCAAGGTCGACGCCCCCGGCCCGGATGTAAAGCTCGCCACCACCAGATCATCCAGCGAGAGCGTAAACGCCAGCAACCAGCCCGACACCAGCGCCGGTGCGATCACCGGCAGGGTCACATCAAAAAACACCCGCACCGGGGACGCACCAAGATCGAGTGCGGCCTCTTCCAGACTGTTATCCATATCCACCAGGCGCGATTGCACAACCACAGCAACATAGGCCATGCAAAAGGTTGTATGTGCGATAATGATGGTCAACAGCCCCCGCCCTCCGGGCCAGCCAATGGCGCGCTCCATCGCAACAAACAGCAACAACAGGGACAGTCCTGTAATCACTTCGGGCATGACCAGGGGCGCTGTGGTCATCCCCCGCAGGATCGGTTTGCCCCAGAACGCACCAAACCGCACCAGAACCAGCGCGGCCAATGTGCCCAGCGCCGTTCCCAGGGTCGCGCTAATCGCAGCAACACGAAAGGAGACCAGCGCGGCATCAATGATCTGCGGATCGCGAAACAACTCTGCATACCATTTGACGGAGAATCCCCCCCAAACCGTTACCAGCTTGCTTTCGTTGAACGAATAGGCCACCAGAGACAGGATCGGGACATAAAGAAAAATAAATCCAAACAAGGTCGCAAGCGACAAGAATAGGGATCGCCGCATCACGCCCGCTCCATCAGTTTTTGCACCCAGACCATCGGCAACACGATCAGCAACAGCATCGCTATTGCCACAGCACTGGCCAGCGGCCAGTCGCGGGACGAGAAAAACTCGTTCCATAGCACCTGCCCTATCATCAGCGTGTCAGGACCGCCAAGCAAAGCCGGAATAACAAACTCTCCGATGGCCGGAATAAACACCAGCATGGACCCCGCCAGAATACCGGGCAGCGACAAAGGTAGTGTCACCCGAAAGAAGGTTGCCGGCGCACTGGCCCCCAGATCGGACGAGGCTTCCAGCAAGGCGTCGTCCAGCTTAACCAGATTGGCATAAAGCGGCAGGATCATGAACGGCAGATAGGTATAGACGATACCGACATAAACCGCGACTTCGGTCTGACGCATCACCAGTGGTTCATTGATCACGCCAGTGCCCAGAAGGATGGTATTGATGATCCCGTTCGGGTTCATCAGCCCGATCCACGCGTAAACCCTTAGCAGAAAAGAGGTCCAGAAAGGTAAAATGATCAGCAGCAGCAGAATGGTCCGCCGCGGCTCTGGGCTGCGCGCAATGTAATAGGCCATGGGATAACCGATCAGCAGCGCAAAGATGGTCGAAATCAGTGCCGTCTTAATAGAACTCAAGAAAGCCTTAAGATAGAGGTTTTCCGACCAGAGATAGGCATAGTTCTCAAAATCCCCGACAAAGCTCCAGCCGTCGAACACCTTTGTGTAAGGTGGCATGGCAATCGCAGGATCGGCAGTCGAAATTCGCGCCACCTCCAGAAACGGCAAAAGGAAGAAAACCAACAGCCACAGCATCGGGATCGCAATGACAAACCAGCGCGTCATATCAGCCGCCCATGATGGGTTTCACCCACCCTACCCGCATTCCCCGTAGGGTGGGTGAAACCCACCATGGCACGATCTGCACTCATTGTGTCAGCACCACACCGGCCCGGGTCGGCCAACTGAGCCAGACCTTTTCATCCCACGTGATAGGGGCCTCCTCCAGATCCGCATTTGCGGTCGTCACCTTGACCGACCGGCCGCTATCCAGCTGCAGTTTAAAAATCGTCACATCGCCCATATAGGCATAGTCCTGCACAGTTGCCGACATCACGTTGCGGGCCTCCTGGCGCTGCCGTGTCAGGACGATCTTCTCCGGCCGCACGGCCACCGCAACCTTTTGTTTCGCCGTCAGCCCTGGCATCGGGTCGACCAGCACCGGCCCATCACCTGTAGCGATGCGCATAGCATCCGGCGCCGCCACATCGACCTGCCCTTCGAAAAGATTAACCGTACCGATAAAATCGGCCACAAAGCGGCTTTCAGGGTGTTCGTAAATCTGGCGCGGCTCACCGATTTGGCGGATCACGCCCTGATCCATGACGCCGATGCGTGTCGCCAGGGTCATCGCCTCTTCCTGATCATGGGTCACGACGACAAAGGTAATTCCCAGCGTGTCCTGGATGTTCATCAACTCGAACTGGGTTTCCTCGCGCAGCTTCTTATCCAGCGCGCCCAGCGGTTCATCCAACAGCAACAGTTTCGGCTGCTTGACCAGAGATCGCGCCAAGGCGACCCGCTGCCGCTGCCCGCCGGACAATTGATGCGGCTTGCGTCCGCCGAACTTGTCCAGTTGCACCAGCTTCAGCATGTCGGCAACCTTGGCCATTGCCTCAGTCTTGCCCATCCCCTGGCGCAACAATCCATAAGCAACATTCTTTTCCACCGACATATGCGGAAACAGTGCATAGGACTGGAACATCATATTGGTCGGGCGCTTGTTCGGCGGCACCCGGCTCATGTCCTGGCTGTCAATCTCGATCGTGCCAGAAGTTGGCAACTCAAAACCCGAGAGCATCCGCAACAGGGTTGATTTGCCACAGCCTGACCCACCAAGAAGGCAAAACAACTCTCCCTTCCAGATATCCAGCGAAATATCATCAACGGCGACAAAATCCCCGAATGTCTTGGCGATATTCCTGATCCGCACGAAGGGCGCGGTATCGGCAGACCGCCAGGGTCTGGCTTCAGCTACACAATAATCGTCGGTCATGGATGTCCCCGGGGCCAGAAGGCATCGACAACAAAGCTGTCGGTGCCCTGAGTTTACTGTCCGGTTTTTACCCGGGTCCAGAGCCGCGTAATGACCCTGTCGGTGCGGGCGTTATAAACCTGCGCCGCCCAAAGGTTCTCTTTCGCCTCTGGGGTGGGAAAAATACCAGGGTCCGAGGTGATCTCCTCATCCACCAAAGGCAGCGATGCAGTATTGGCATTCGCATACCAGACATAGTTGGTGATATCGGCTGTAATCTGTGGATCCATCACAAAGTTGATGAATTTATGCGCTGCCTCAGCATTTGGCGCATCCACCGGGATCGCCATCATGTCAAACCATTGCAGCGCCCCTTCTTTGGGGATGATGTAGCCGACTTCGACGCCATTCTCTGCCTCTGCAGCGCGAGCCTGTGCCTGAAAGATATCCCCGGACCAGCCGACCGCAACGCAGATGTCGCCGTTTGCCAAATCCGTGATGTACTGCGATGAATGGAAGTAGCGGATATTGGGGCGGACAGCCTCCAAAACTTCTGCACCTTTTTCAAGATCCGCCGCATCGGTCGAACGTGGATCAACATCGGCATAATTCATCGCCGCCATCAGCATCTCGGTCGGGGCATCCAGAAGGCTTATGCCGCAATCAGCCAGCTTGGCCGATACTTCGGGGTCGAAAACCAGTGCCCAGCTGTCGATGGGGGTATCTGCGCCAAGTCGTTCCTGCACGGCACCAACATTGTACCCGATGCCTGTGGTGCCCCACATATAGATCACCGAATGCGCATTATCGGCATCATAGGCAGCCGCCGCGCTCATCAGGTCGGCATCCATATTGGCAAGGTTGGGCAACTTGGACTTGTCCAGCGGCTGATAGGCCCCGGCTGCAATCTGACGCTGCAGAAACTCAGAGGTTGGCACGACCAGATCATATCCCGAACTGCCCGCCAGCATCTTGGCCTCAAGCACCTCATTGCTGTCATAGACGTCGTAGTTGACCTTGATCCCGGTCTCCGCCTCGAACTTCTCGATGGTATCTTCGGCGATGTAGTCAGACCAGTTGTAGAAATTCAGCACCTTTTGTGCGGCCAGAGGGCTGGCGGCAAGGATCGCAGCGACACTTAGGGGCAGAGCTGATTTCATGAAAGAACACTCCCGTTTTTGTTGGTTACAGGCCCATCCGGTCGCGCAGTCCGTACCACCAGCTACCGACAACGGAGTATGGCACACGGAACATGCGGCCGCCCGGGAAGGGCATCCAGCGAAGATTGGCAAAAGTATCGAAGCGCGACAAGTCACCATTTATTGCCTCGGCCAAAATACGCCCGAAGAGGTGGCTACCGGTGACGCCGTGCCCGGAATAGCCATGTGCAAAATACACATTGTCATTCAGACGTCCCAGTTGCGGGACACGGGTGAAACTCAGGGCAAAGTTGCCAGACCACGCATGGTCGATTTTGACACCTTTAAGCTGTGGAAACACCTTTTCCAGGTTTGGACGCAGCTTGGCGATCACATCTTTGGGGTCGGTTCCGCCATAGACGGTCCCACCGCCGAAGATCAGGCGTTTGTCCGCGGACAGGCGATAGTAATCAAGGATGTAACGTAAATCCTCAACACAGCTATCCGTCGGCAACAGCGCATCGCCGCGCTCCCCCAGCGGCTCGGTCGCCATCATCTGGGTAGAGGCTGGCAGCACCCGGTTGGTCAGTTTCGGCACGACACGGCCCAAATAAGCATTGCCGGCCAGAACCAGTGTCTGCGCCCGAACAACGCCCTTTTCAGTGCGGATTACCGGGGTCGGGCTATCCAGATCGACAGAGACGACGGGCGAATGTTCATGGATCACGCCGCCGTTCTTTTCCAGTGCCGCCGCTTCACCCAAAGCCAGATTCAGGGGGTGCAGGTGGCCGCCGGAATGGTCGATCATGCCCCCTTCGTAAACATCCGAGGCAATATGTTTGCGCACCGCCTCGCGATCCAGCATCTCGTGATCGTCCATGCCGAATTTGCGCCACAGCGCCTGTTTTGCCTCTAGCTCGGCCATCTGTTTGGGCGTGTAAGCCGTGAACAGGTTGCCAGGCTTAAGATCACACTGGATATCGTATTTCGCCACCCGGTCACGGATGATCTGCCCGCCCTCCTGCACCAGTGCACCGACAAAGGCCTGGGTCTTATCTCCCCAAAGCCAGCCGATTTTATCGAGCGAGGCGTTCAGCCCATTGACGATCTGCCCGCCATTGCGCCCGGACGCGCCCCAGCCGATCTGCGCGCCTTCCAGCAAGGTCACGGCATGGCCGCTTTCGGCCAGATGTAGCGCAGCGGACAGGCCAGTATAGCCGCCGCCGACCACACAAATCTCTGCCGCATGATCGCCGGTCAACGCCGGACGATCCGGTGCCGGATTGGCCGAGGCCGCATAGTAAGACGTGGTATGTGCGCCATTGCCCGCATAAGACATGTCAGACGACCTCCAGATAGGATGTGATCTCAAACTCGGACATCTGGGCCGCAAAGCGATCCCATTCCTGAGCCTTGCAAGCCGCATAAAGCTGCAGGAACTCAGGCGCGAAGATACGCGCCAGTGGTCCTGCGTCACCGAATGCGTCCACCGCCCTGCCCCAGGAACTAGGCAGGTCAGGTGCATCCGCATGGTAAGCATTTCCGTCAATCGGTTCGGGCGACTCCTGCGCATCCTCGATACCATTCAGCGCTGCACCAAGAATGGCGGCAAGCACCAGATAGGGGTTGGCATCTGCGCCCGCGACCCGGTGTTCAATCCGGCGTGCGGCGGTTGGCCCGCCCGGAATACGGATCGATGCCATGCGGTTTTCATAGGCCCAGGTTGCCTTGGTCGGCGCGTGGGTGCCGGACTGAAGGCGACGATAGGAATTCAGGTGCGGCGCAAAGATCAGGGTGGATGGAACCATGGCCTGCAACAGCCCGGACACGGCATGACGCATCATAGCCGTCCCGGCCTCTGTGCCATCATCAAAAACATTCCTGCCATCTTCATCCAGCAGCGAGAAATGCACATGAAAGCCTGAACCGCTGCAATCCGGGTATGGCTTGGCCATGAAGCTGGCGGTCAGATCGTGCTGTTGCGCGACCCCTTTAACCAACCGCTTGAACAGCATGGCATCATCAGCGGCTTTCAGAGGGTCGGCAACATGTTCGATATTAATCTCGAACTGGCCCGGCCCGCCTTCGGCAATCGCTGTATCGACAGGTATGTCCTGCGCGTTGCAGGCCCGATAGATGGCGGACAAAACGGCATCAAAATGATCCACATCATCCAGCGACAGCACACCATCTGCATGCAAAGGGCGCCCGGTGATAGGGGACGGGGGCGGTGCAGGATGGGCCCGATCACCGGCGACAAGGTAAAATTCCAGTTCGGTCGCCACCACCGGGATCAGCCCCCGCGCTTTGTAACGGTCCACTACGGCCGCCAGCGCCTGCCGCGGGTCGATCATCAAGGGACTGCCATCCGCGTTGAAAAACCACAGAGGCACCAGGGCGGTCGGTTCGGCCAGCCAGTCGATCAGCAGCGGACCGCGCCCGGTGGGTTGCGACAGACAGTCGCCATCGCCTTCCAGCACCATGCGATTGCCTTCGATATCACGGCCCCAGACATCCTGCGCCACCAGCGATCCGGGCATCCGCACCTCGCCCATCAGCGCCTTGCGCGCCAGTTCCACCGGCAGGCGCTTGCCGCGCAGGCATCCATTGAAATCGCACACGGCGACACGCAGGCTGGACAGGTCCGGGTGCCGGTCCAGCCACTTCAGAGCATCTTTTGCAAAACTATCAGGCGTTTCCATGCCAAGAGCATTAGCAGGAAGCCCGGACGCGGCAAGTGGTTTCAGCTATGGTTTGCGCCAGCACATAATGTGAAAATACGGCACACGCGCCTGAGCATCGGTCGCCTCTGCCGGTCCATCCGCGCGGCATGGCCCCGGTTCATCGAACTCAATCAGCATCAAGCCCAGCCCCAGAAGGGCCTGCATGTAATCGCGCATAGGTCGGTGATGATTGAAAACCCGGATGTCGCGCCATTCGAACCAACCGCCCCTTGGTGTCAGATAGTTGTCTATTCGCACGGCCAGCCGGTTTCCTGCTGCATCGCGTTCCCAGCTGGAGTTTTCCATATCCTCTGGGATCGCCGTGACAAAGCTGTTGAGATTGGCGATCAGCAGATGCCCGCTGGGGCGCAGCACACGTGCCATTTCCGACAGCGCTTTGCGATAATCCTCGATATCAATCAGCGTCAGGTAGCTGACCACCATATCAAAACTGCCTGCAGCAAACGGCAACGCCTCGGCCTGACCGTCGACATAGCGCCCATCCGGATCACACAGGCGCGCCTGACGCAGCATTGCAGCGGTCGGGTCCAGGCCCATGACCTCAATGCCTTCGCGGGCCACCATCCGGCAGAACCGCCCTTCGCCGCAGCCGACATCCAGCAGATTGTCCGGCTTGTGATGCCGGACCGCGGCCAGCATGGGCTGATCCAGCACATGGGTGCGGGAAAAATCGCCATCCTCGCCCATATCCGCGATCCAGGCTTCAGCAGAGGTGTCCCAACCATTCAGCATGATCCTAAGCTAGCGTATGCGGCGGCAGGAACCACAAGGCATCGCGCGGCTCTGTGACAAATGTCATTTCATCAATATGTTGACTGGCAACTGCAATCAGGGATGTGACAAAAATGGCGGCCATCGGACGAGCGTTCTCGCCTTGCACATCCAGCACCACCGAATGGACTGTCCTGCATGAAACCAGACCTATTGTTGCGCCGCCTTTTTGATTCTGCCGTTGCTGCAGCGATGCCCGAGCATATCGTGCCCGGTGCCCTGCCCCGTCCCGTGTCTGGCCGCAACGTGGTTGTTGGTGGGGGAAAGGCATCCGCCGCGATGGCCGCAGCGCTGGAGGGTGTCTGGCCTGCCGAGGCCGGATTGGAAGGCCTGGTTATCACCCGCTATGGCCATTCCGTACCCTGTCAGCGGATCAAGATCGCCGAGGCAGCCCACCCTGTCCCCGATGCAGCCGGGGCAACAGCCGCCGCGCAAATTCTGCGCCTTGTCTCAGACCTTGGCCCGGATGATCAGGTCATCGCGCTGATCTCAGGCGGCGGGTCGGCGCTGCTGACGCTGCCGCCTGCGGGGGTCTTGCTTGAGGATTTGGCGTCGATGAACCGGTCTCTGCTGGCCTCAGGTGCGACAATATCTGAGATGAACTGCTTGCGCCGCCATCTGGGCCAGCTTTCGGGCGGACGGATGGCGGCTGCAGCATACCCGGCAACCCTGACGGCGCTGTTGATCTCGGACGTGCCGGGGGATGATCCTGCGGATATCGCCTCGGGCCCTACGATAGGCGATCCGACAACGTTGGCTGATGCGCGCGATGTTGCGCTGAAGTATAAGCTGGCTTTGACTCAGAGGATCATGGCCGCCTTGCAGGATGGCGGTAATGAAAGCATCAAGCCGAGGGATGCGTGGCTGGCGCGCGCGACGACAAGAATTGTAGCAAAACCTCAAAGCAGTCTGGAAGCGGCAGCCAAAACCGCCAAGAGTGCCGGGGGCAACGCGCAAATTCTGGGCGACGCCCTTGAAGGCGAAGCACAGATGCTGGGCCAGGCGCATGCTGACCTGGCGCTAACGCATCAGCGCAAACTGCCTGCTGCATCGGCCCCGCTGGTGTTGCTGTCGGGCGGAGTGACCACCGTAACGCTGCCCAAGAACTGCAGCGGACGCGGAGGGCGGAATGTTGACTATCTTTTGGGTCTGGCCAAAGGGCTGAACGGCGCGCCGGGGATTTATGCACTGGCCGCCGATACCGATGGCGTCGACGGGATCGAAGAGATCGCGGGTGCCGTGATCGGCCCTGATACCATCGTGCGTGCCGGAGTGCAGGCGCTGGATGCCGCCTTGACCAACCATGATGGCCACAGCTTTTTTGGTGCGCTTGGCAGTCAGCTGATCACCGGGCCGACCCTGACCAATGTCAACGATTTCCGCGCCATCCTGATCCTGCCGTCAGGCGAAGGCCAGCAATAGCCATATACCAGATACGATCAGCGCGATCCCTGCCACCTCCTGCCGCTGCAACTTTTCCTTGAAGATGAAGATCGAGGTGAGCACTGTGAACAAGACCTCCACCTGCCCCAGCGCCTTGACATAGGTCGCATTGATCAAGGCAAACGCCGCAAACCAGCCAAGGCTGCCCAGCATCCCGGTCAGCCCGACCAGCGACGCCATGCGGCGCGCTTTCCAGACGCGCGCGACCTCCCCTTTTTGGCGCAGCATAAGCCAGACGGTCATCACCAGCGTTTGCATTATCGTGACGAAGGCCAGCGTCACTGCGGCCTGGATCAGAAAGTCGCCCGTCTGAAGGCTAAGGGATGCGCCGCGATAGCTGATCGAGGACACGGCGAAGATTGCTCCGGATCCCACACCGATCAGCGCCGCCCTGGAAAACAAGCCGTCGAGCAAACGCCCGGCATCAGGCGGGCGGGACATAAGAATCACACCTGCGACAGAGACCAGAACAGCAGCCAGCCCCGCCCAGCCAATCGGTTCTGTCAGAATTGCCGCCGACAGGGCAGCGGTCATCACCGTTTCGGTCTTGGAATAAACAACGCCAACCGCGAAATTCCTAAGCGAGAAAAGCGCCACCAACAGCGCCGTCGCAACGATCTGCGCGATACCGCCAACGCTGGCATAGATCACAAACCCGGCGGTCAGCCCCGGCCAGGGCTGGCCCATTGCCAGCAGGAACAGAACCACCAGCACGGCCAGCGGTGCCGCGAACAAGAACCGCGCATAGGTGACGCCCAGCGTGCTTAGTTGATCCGTCAAACGCTTCTGCAACATGAAGCGAATATTCTGAAAAAATGCCGCCGCTATTGTGATCGGAATCCAGATGTCCATGGCTCTGCTTGCGGTTTGTTGCTGCAAACTGCAAGTGCCATCAAACTTTGCTTGTTATTTGCAAGCCAAAAACGATAGCTACATGCATGGGTAAAGTTTCCAAACCGGACAAGCGTGCTTTGCGCAAGGCCAAAGCCGCCAAAATGCGGCTGCAGGTCAGCGCGTTATGCTATCGTCGAACGCCCAAGGGTAAGCTGCGCATCCTGATGATAACCTCGCGCCGGACCCGCCGCTGGATCGCGCCCAAGGGGTGGCCGATGCGCGGCCGGACACATGCAGAAGCCGCAGCGCAGGAGGCGCTGGAAGAGGCAGGCGTGGTCGGAAAGGTTTCCTCCAAGCCGATCGGCTATTACCAGTATCGAAAGAACATCGGCGGCCGACGCGCGATCACCTGTCTGGTTCAGGTATTTCCGCTGGAGGTAGATCAGTTACGCAAGGAGTTCCGCGAAAAAGGCCAGCGCAAGGTTGTCTGGATGAAGCCGAAGAAAGCAATTGAAAGTTCGGATCCCCGCGCGTTTTCCCGCCTGATCAAGACATTCGTCAAAACGCTTGAGGCTAAGGCTGCGCTTGATCCAAACATTGACACCGTGAAATAGCCATCCAGTTCTGTAAAAATATGAAATTATGGATAAGTATTTCCGGTCAACAGCCATTATTAACGCATTTATTTCAAAACGCTAAATAACCAAAAATGATATTCGAATATTATCTACCAGCGAATCTCCTGGCGGCATGCACTCACTGATAGAAGCGCTTCCATTCCAAAGCATAAATACGTGCCTAATGTCACCGCGATGGACGCAAAATTTGTTTATTATGAGCGAATAATGAACGATAGTTTAGCCGGTTGCGACTTTTGATTGAGTGTGGGGCGTCCTCAGCGGACGTGTTTTGCTTTCCGGGGGTAACGGGAATGAATGTTCCAACCGAGGTCGGCCTGAGGCCGGTGCCTTTGAGCTATCCAGATTTTTTAGGATGCGAGCGAGCCTATGTCACGAAAGTGATCGCAAGTGGCGCGCTGGCTGGTCCAGGCGAGGAAAGCAGACGCTGCGAGGCGCTGATCAACCGTGCCATTGGCAGCAATGCGTCTTTTCTGGTGCCTTCCTGCAGTGCTGCGCTTGAGATGGCCGCGTTGCTGGTTGATCTCGCCCCGGGCGACGAAGTGATCATGCCATCCTATACGTTCGTCTCGACCGCCAACGCAGTTGTGCTGCGTGGCGCGGTGCCGGTGTTCGTTGATGTCGACGCAGAGACTTTCAACATTGATCCGACGCGGATCGCCGAGGCCATAACGCCTAAAACGCGGGCCATTTTTGTCATTCACTATGCCGGGGTGCCAGCGGATATGGCCGCGATCACGGCAATCGCTCGGGCGCATGATCTGACCGTTGTTGAGGATGCCGCACAGGCCTATCTTTCGACACGCGACGGTCTGCCTGCGGGGCGTATGTCACCGCTCTCCTGCCTCAGCTTTCATGGGACAAAGAATATCACAGCAGGCGAAGGTGGCGCGCTGGTCGTGAATGACCCTGAGTTGGTCCATCGCGCCGCGATCCTGCGGGAAAAGGGCACGGATCGTGCGGCCTTCATGGCGGGCCGCGTGGCGCTATATAAGTGGCGTGATGTCGGGTCATCGCAGGTGGTCAGCGAATTGACCGCAGCATTTCTGCGCGCGCAGCTTGAGGATGCGCGCGGCATTACCGACCGGCGGCTGCATATCTGGCATGCCTATCAGAGCGCCTTGCAGGAGCTTGCCGCTGAGGGGCATTTCCGCCTGCCTTCGGTGCCGGACACTGTTTCGCATAACGCGCATATCTATTTTCTGAATATGCCAGACAAAGCCAGCCGGAAATCTCTGGCTGCGCATCTGTCCGACCACCAGATTCAAGCTGCGACACACTACGTGCCGCTGCATTCCGCCCCGGCCGGCCGGCGGTTTGGTCGCGCCTGCGGATCCATGCACGTAACCGATCATGCCGGTGACTGCCTGCTGCGCCTGCCGCTGCATGCCGCGATGACCCATGAATTGCCCCGGATTGTTGACGCAATCCGGTCCTGGACAACACAAAAACGCTGAGACCTAGTTAAAACCATGACCGATCCACTGATCATCAATACGGCCTTCACTGGCGCTGTATCCGACAAGACCCGCAATCCGGCTGTTCCCTATTCAACGCAGGAGATCCACGCAGATGCCGTAGCCTGCGCCGAACTGGGCACCAGCATGGGACATTTTCATGTGCGCGACGATGACGGCACGCCAAGCTGCGATGCCGGGCGCTATGGCCGGTTGTTCTCAACCCTGCGCGGCGATGACCGTCTGCGTCAGATGGTGCTTGTTGCCTCAACCTCGGGACGGCATGGTCAGACGCTGGAACAGCGCGGCGCGGTGCTTGACTTGCCCGAAGAGATTCGTCCCGATATGGCCAGTCTTACCCTGTCCTCGTTGAATTTCGCCACCGGGGCCAGCATCAACACGCCCGATGGCATCCGCGCATTGGCCGAGCGCATGCTGCGTCAAGGCGTCAAGCCGGAACTTGAAATCTTCGATCTGGGAATGGTCGCATTCGCCCACAAACTGATCGCCGAGGGCCTGCTTAAGCCGCCCTACTTCTTCAACGTCATTCTCGGAAACGAGGCTGGTGCGCAGTCCGATCTTGCCTCTGTCGCTGCCATCCTGGCGCAGATGCCCGCCGAATCCTATGTCAGCCTCGGCGGGATTGCCCGGGCGCAACTGCCGGCACATCTGCTGGCCCTGTCCTGCGCATCGGGCGTTCGCACCGGGCTGGAGGACAACCTGTGGCTGGCCAAGGGTCAGATGGCGACAAATGCCAGCCTTGTCGAACGGATCAGACAACTGGCCGATCTGTCACTGCGCCCGGTTGCATCCCCGGCAGAGCTGCGGCAAATGCTGGGCGTGCGTGCCGCGTGGTAGCGCTTGCCGAAATCCCTCAGGTCCTGCCGCGCCTGAAGGTCGCGCTTGTTGCGCCAGCTCATTATTCGGTCTTCAATGTTGAGCCGCTTTTCGCGGCTTTCCGCGCCTCCGGGGTCGACATTGAAATCGTTGCTGATGAGGCCCGACTGCCGAAGGCCGACGCGTTGATCCTGGCCGGGTCGGTCGGCTCTCTGCAACGCACAGTGCGCGCACTTGAGACATGCACAAACCCACCACCCGTGATTTCCTGGATCGCAGAGCCCTTGCCCCCGGTAGAGCTTCGCGCTTGGGCAGAACGACTGGGTCTGCTTCTTAGCCCAAGTCGCTGGCGGCTGACTTGTGGCAAACCTGTCCTGATGACCCTGTCGCGACCGGCATTTGCAGCAATTGCCCGGTTCGGCCTGAAAAACGCGGCTGGCCCCGTTGAAAGCAAGGCGATACAGTTCGCCATCAATAATCTGGCATGGGTCTATCGCGGCCAGCGCATGGGCTGGCTGAAGCGGGTCGGCGTCACCACAGGCCAGCGAGTTGAATTCCTGGCCGACCGCGGTATTGAGGCGGAATTCCTGCCTGCCGGGATCAATGCCTCCTATGGGGAGGTTCGCGGCGTAACACGCGACATAGATGTCCTCTTCATAGGGCGCACCAAACTGCCAGAGCGACGGCGCAGGCTGAACCGGATCGTTGACGATCTAAGGCAGCGTGGTCTGACGGTCGAGGTTCGGACCAGCGGCACATTTGGCGAGAAACGGACCAGACTGGTGAACCGCGCCAAAATTGTCCTGAACATAAACACCTATTTCTGGGATACCGCCTGGATGCGCTGGTATCTTGCAACAGCAAATGGTGCCGCCATGGCATCAGAACCGCAATCGGTTCCCGATCCACTGCGCCCTGGCGTTGATTATCTGGAAGCGAAGGGAGACGCCCTTGCCGCACAGATTGCCGATCTTGTCGCGGATGAACCAAGGCGATTGGCGATGGTGGCCGCTTGCCGTAACACCCTGACACAAAAGATGTCGACCGAAGGGTCGGCCCGTCGGATTGCCCAGATTTTGCGCGAACTGGCATCAGCATGAGCCGCGATATCCTGATCCTCGGCACCACGGCCTATACCGAGGTGTTCATCGACATGTTCGAAGCCGTTCCAAGCGTCCGATTTATCGGCTGTGTCGAGAACCGGGATCGGGATCGTGTTGGTGCACAATTGGCGGGCCGGCCGATCCTTTGGGATGGAGATATAGCGGCGCATAAGGAAAAGTGTCTGCTGATCTCCTCGCTGGCCACGACACATCGCGCGGACTGGATCAAAGCAAAGGCAGCCGAGGGGTTTGCGTTTGCAACCCTGGTTCACCCATCGTCAGTTGTGTCGCAACGCACCAATCTGGGCGCGGGCTGCTCAGTCGATGCGGGATGCGTGGTGGCGGGATATTCTGAGATCGCAGAGCATGTGCGTATCGGACGGTGCGTCAGTTTTGGGCATCACAGCCGGATCGGGGCGTTCTCTACGCTGCATCCGGGCAGCATTGTTTCTGGCAATTGCACGATTGGCGAACGGGTTACCATTGGTAGCGGTGCTGTCGTTATCGACGGGGTGACCATTGGCGACGGTGCCTTCATCGCCGCGGGGGCCGCGGTGACCAAAGACGTGCCCGCCCGTTCTTTGATGGCGGGGAACCCGGCGCTGGTGAAACGGGAGGATTACGGTCCGAAGTAACCTGAGGTTCTCAGCTACCTGGCGATACGCGTTCAGGCAAATTGGCCTGGATATAGGTTCCGACCTTCGCCTGCTCATCCTTGCTCAAGCGCAGACCCAGCTTGGTACGGCGCCAGAGGAAATCCTCGGCCGCGCGCACCCATTCCTTCTGAATGACCCAATCCAGTTCGCGTGCGGTGATTGTTGCGCCAAACTCGGCCCCTAGATCAGCCGCTGTTTCTGCCCCTTCCAGCATCACCGCTGCATCTGTTCCATAGGCACGGATCAAACGCTGCGCCCAGCGCAGATCAAGAAACGGGTGGCGTTCCAAAAGGGAGCGAACCTGCGCCTCTACCCCGTCAACCGGGAAATCCCCGCCCGGCAGGGCAACGCCTGCCGTCCAGGGGTCATCGGGCATGTCCAATACCGGCGTGATCTTGGACAGGGCCGCCTCGGCCAGCTTGCGATAGGTGGTGATCTTGCCGCCAAAGACGCTGAGCATCGCCGGGCCGGAGGTATCCAGTTCCAGCACATAATCGCGCGTCGCCGCCGTCGCCGACTTGGCCCCGTCATCATAAAGCGGGCGCACGCCGGAATAGGTCCAGACGATATCTGCCTCGGTCAGGGGTTGCTTGAAATAGCGGCCTGCGAACGCGATCAGATAGCTTTGTTCTTCTGCACTGCATTCCGGTTTCTGCGCGGCATCCGGATGATCCGCATCGGTGGTGCCGATCAGGGTGAAATCCTGTTCATAGGGGATGGCGAAGATAATGCGCCCGTCCGGTCCCTGAAAGAAATAGCACTTGTCATGATCGTAAAGGCGCCGCGTCACGATATGGCTGCCACGCACCAGCCGCACGCCGCTGGAACTGTTGCTGCCAACCACCTGCCCCAGAACATCCGCCACCCAAGGGCCAGCGGCATTGACCAGAACGCGGGTCTGAACGCTGCGCCGTTCACCGCCGCAATCCAGTTCGACCTGCCACAGATCATTGTCGCGACGGGCGGAAATGACCTTAGTCCGGGTCATCACCTCTGCCCCGCGCTCACACGCATCGCGGGCGTTCAGGACCACAAGGCGCGCATCCTCGATCCAGCAGTCGGAATACTCGAACGCTTTTTTCAGACGCGGGATCAGCGGTTCACCCTCGGGCACATTCTGCAGATCCAGCACGGTCGTGCCGGGTAAGATTTTGCGCCCGCCCATATGGTCGTAGAGGAACAGGGCCAGCCGGATCAGCCAGGCGGGTCGACGTCCCCGCGCCCAGGGCATAAAGATCGACAGCAGGCGGGATGTTGGCGTGCCACCCTCGAACCGCATTTCGGGATCACATGGCAGGACAAAGCGCATCGGCCAGCTGATATGAGGCATGGCACGCAGCAGAACCTCGCGCTCTTTCAATGCCTCGCGCACCAGCCGGAACTCAAAAAACTCCAGATACCGCAACCCGCCATGGAACAGTTTGGTTGAGGCAGAGGACGTGGCCGAGGCCAGATCGTTCATCTCAGCCAACCCGACCTTCAGCCCACGGCCCGCCGCATCACGCGCGATGCCGCAGCCATTGATACCGCCGCCGATGATAAAGATGTCAAAAGGCTCAGGCATGTGCGACCGCCTGATCCAAAGTCAGAATTCTGGTGTCTGCTTGCCGCGCAACCTCGGCAAACGCCGCGGGCGGATCGCGATCCGTTACCAGCGTGTCGATATCGCCAATATCGCAAATCCGCACTGGCGCGGTCACATCGAACTTTGCACTGTCACACACCAGAATACGGTGGCGGGAGTTGCGCAGGATTGCCCGGGCGACAGAAACCTCGCGGGCGTCAAAATCTAGAACGGAGCCATCCAGATCCAGCCCGGACGCACCGATGACTGCGTAATCCACCTTGTAGCGGGAAATGAACTCCACCGCTTCCTCCCCCACAATCGCGCCATCTGACTGACGCACACTGCCACCGACCAGGATCAGCTCTTTCAGTTTGCTGCCCATGAAGGTGGTGGTGATGTTGATATTGTTGGTCAGCACCACCAGCCCCTGATGCCCCGTCAGCGCCCGCGAAACTTGCTCGGTCGTTGTGCCGATATTCAATGTGACCGAACACTCATTCGGGATCAGCGTGGCTGCCAGCCGCCCAATCGCCTCTTTCTCGGTCGCGCGTTCGGCGCGCCTGTCGCGATATTCCAGATTGGACACACTGGCGATTCGCCTGGCACCGCCATGGGTGCGGGCGGCCAGTCCACGGTCGCACAACTCCGCCAGATCACGGCGGATCGTCTGGGTGGTCACACCGAATCGCTGTGCCATATCCTCCACCTCGACCCGGTCGTCGCGCCGCAATTGGCCCAGAATTTCTTGCTGACGATCACTTAGTTCCATTGTCTTTCGCTCAGTCTCCTGCTTTCATATTGAGCATCCGCACCTGTGGAATCCAGAAGTTATTTTCATTTGACTTTCACTTCTGTTCATTTCACGCTCAGCGGACAGGGTGAAAACACCCGTCAAACTTAAGGGAGGTGAGTGATGCGCAAGTATCTGCTCTCCGCGGTTGCGGCTACGGCCATGATCGTCGGAACCAATTCGGCTTATGCCGACGCTGCAGCAGCGGAACGCTGGATCAATGACGAATTTCAACCCTCGACCCTGTCCAAGGACGAGCAGATGGCCGAGATGCAGTGGTTCATCGACGCCGCTGCGCCGTTTGCCGGGATGGAGATCAATGTTCTTTCTGAGGGCATCCCGACGCACGGCTACGAGTCAGAAGTTCTGACCAAGGCGTTCGAGGAAATCACCGGTATCAAGGTGAACCACCAGATCCTTGGCGAAGGCGAAGTGGTTCAGGCGGTGCAGACGCAGATGCAGACGCAGCGCAATCTGTATGATGGCTATGTGAATGACAGTGACCTGATCGGTACCCATTCACGCCTGCAACTGGCCTATCCGCTCTCCGATATGATGGCGGGTGACTGGGCCGATGTGACCAGCCCGACGCTGGATCTTGATGACTTTATGGGCATCCAGTTCACTACCGGGCCGGACGGCAAGCTGTACCAGCTGCCGGATCAGCAATTCGCCAACCTCTACTGGTTCCGCAAGGACTGGTTCGACCGCGAAGATCTAAAGGCTGCCTTCAAAGAAAAGTATGGCTATGACCTGGGCGTGCCCGTCAACTGGTCGGCCTATGAAGATATCGCTGAGTTCTTCACCAATGACGTGAAAGAAATCGATGGCACCACGATCTATGGCCACATGGATTACGGCAAGCGCGCACCCGATCTGGGCTGGCGCATGACCGATGCCTGGCTGTCCATGGCTGGTGCAGGCTCCAAAGGTGAGCCGAACGGCGTGCCCATCGACGAATGGGGCATCCGTATGGAAGCCGGAACTTGTAATCCGGTCGGTGCCAGCGTGTCCCGCGGGGGTGCTGCAAACGGCCCAGCGGCGGTCTATGCGATCCGCAAATGGGATGAGTGGCTGCGGAACTACGCCCCTCCGGGTGCGGCGTCCTATGACTTCTACCAGTCGCTTCCGGCGCTCAGCCAGGGCAACGTGGCGCAGCAGATCTTCTGGTACACCGCGTTTACCGCTGACATGGTTGCCCCGAAATCTGCGGGCAACAACACCGTGGATGATGAGGGCAACCCACTTTGGCGGATGGCGCCCAGCCCGCATGGCCCCTATTGGGAAGAGGGTCAGAAGGTCGGCTATCAGGACGTGGGTTCTTGGACCTTCCTGAAATCCACGCCGATGGATCGCGCCAAGGCGGCGTGGCTCTATGCCCAGTTCGTGACCTCCAAGACTGTCGATGTGAAGAAAAGCCATGTTGGCCTGACCTTCGCGCGTGACAGCTCTGTCCGGCACGAAAGCTTTACCGAGCGTGCACCGCAGCTGGGTGGTTTGGTGGAATTCTACCGCTCCCCCGACCGGGTGGCATGGTCGCCGACCGGCATCAACGTGCCTGACTATCCGAAGCTGGCCCAGATCTGGTGGCAGCAAATCGGGGACGTCAACTCGGGCGCGTTCACCCCGCAGCAGGCAATGGATCGTCTGGCCGAGGAAATGGACATCACCATGGCCCGCATGCAGGCTGCGGATGAGCAGGCCAATGTCTATGGCGGCTGTGGCCCGCGCCTGAACGAGCCGAAGGATCCGTCCGAATGGCTGGGCAAAGGCGGGGCGAAAGCCAAGCTGGACAATGAAAAGCCACAGGGTGAGACCGTCAACTACGACGATCTTGTTGCCCGCTGGGCTGAGAACTGACAACCACAGGCCGGGGCGCAGCAGTGCCCCGGCTCTCCGCCGCCCTGACAAGGGTGCGCAATCTTACTTTTTCAAAAGGTGCAAACCTTTCGCCCGATCCTATCTGGCGCAATGACGGACCCCGCCTGACATGACCATCGAGTTGCAGAACGTGACCAAGCGCACAGGCGCAATCACCCACATCAAGGAAACCTTCCTTGTGTTGGAACCAGGTCAATTCAATGTTCTGTTGGGCCAGACCGGTGCTGGCAAAACATCCCTGATCAAACTGATGGCAGGGCTTGATCCGACCGCATCCGGCAAGATCCTGATGAACGGCCAGGATGTAACCAAGCTGTCGCCGCAGAAACGCAATATCTCTCTGGTGCACCAGTTCTTCGTCAACTACCCGCATTGGACAGTTTTTGACAACATCGCCTCCCCGCTCAAGGTCGGGAAGATGGCGACATCTGAAATTCAGGGCCGGGTAGAGGAAGTCGCCGACATCCTGCAACTGCGCCCCATGCTGCATCGCCGCCCCAGCGAATTGTCAGGCGGACAGCAACAACGCACGGCATTGGCCCGCGCCATCGTCAAGGAAAGCCAGGCGGTGTTTCTGGACGAACCGCTGGCCAATCTGGACTACAAGCTGCGCGAGGAATTACGCGATCAACTGCCCGACCTGTTTGCCGGGCGCGGCGCGGTCGTGGTCTATGCCACGTCCGAGCCAGAAGAGGCGCTATTGCTGGGTGGCCATACCGCACTTATGCAGGACGGCCATGTGGTGCAGCTGGGTCCAACGGCAAAGATATACCGCCGCCCGGCCTCGCTGGATGCCGCACGCGTCTTTTCTGATCCGCCGATCAACGCGGCCCCGGTGACAAAGCGCGGAAACACGATACATATGGGATCGGTCACCAGTTGGTCACTGGCTGGCCATGCCACGGGGCTGGCCGATGGAGATTATACCATTGCGATACGGCCCAGTGACGTCTGGCCAACGGAAAACGGCGGGCAGGTTTCGATGCTGGGACGTGTGCAGGTCACAGAGTTAAGCGGCTCTGAATCCAGCGCGCATTTCTCAATCGACGACCTTAACTGGGTTTCGCTGTCAGCAGGTGTCCATCCTTACCGCGTGGGAGAGGATCACCGGTTCTATTTCGACCCCAGCAACTGTTTCTATTTCGCCCCAGACGGCACGTTGGCGGCATGAGGTTCTGATGGCCAAGATCACCCTTTCCAACCTGCGCCACAGCTACATGTCTGCCCCCCGGGGGCCGGATGACTATGCGCTGAAAGAAATCAACCTCGACTGGCTGGATGGTGGTGCATATGCACTTCTTGGGCCGTCAGGATGCGGAAAGTCGACGCTTCTGAACATCATCTCTGGCCTGCTGGCCCCGTCAGAGGGGAAGATACTGTTCGATGGCAATGACGTCACCGCCCTGCCCCCGGACAAGCGCAACATCGCCCAAGTGTTCCAGTTCCCGGTGATCTACGACACCATGAGCGTGCGGGACAATCTGGCCTTTCCGTTGCGAAATCGCGGCGTGGCTGCGGATGTAATCGACCGGCGCGTCGCCGAGATTGCCGAGATGCTGGAGGTAACGGACCTGCTGAAAGTACGCGCAGCAAACCTGTCGCCGGACAACAAGCAGAAAATCTCTATGGGGCGCGGGCTGGTGCGCGATGATGTGAATGTGGTCATGTTCGACGAACCGCTGACCGTGATCGACCCCCATCTGAAATGGAAGCTGCGCTCCAAGCTTAAGGAGCTGCATCAGCGTGTGAAAGCAACGATGATCTACGTCACCCACGATCAGACCGAGGCGCTGACCTTTGCTGATCAGGTGGTGGTCATGGATCACGG
Source organism: Halovulum sp. GXIMD14793 (assembly GCF_054457435.1). Classification (NCBI taxonomy): domain Bacteria; kingdom Pseudomonadati; phylum Pseudomonadota; class Alphaproteobacteria; order Rhodobacterales; family Paracoccaceae; genus Halovulum; species Halovulum sp. GXIMD14793. Next base: position 20,553 of record NZ_JBTLNE010000036.1, read on the forward strand.
CACCGTCGTGCAGATCGGCACCCCAGTGGATCTGTTCGAACGCCCCGCCCATATCTTTGTCGGCCATTTCATAGGCTCGCCCGGGATGAACGTGCTGCCATGTGAGTTGCGCGACGGCGCGGCATTTTTTGACGGACGCCCGGTTGACCTGGAAGGCCCGGTTCAAAGCGGTGCCTCTGGCCGGACAGAAATCGGCATACGCCCTGAATTCGTCAGCCTGTCCCCGGACGGTCTGCCCGCCCGGGTGCGCAAGGTTGCTGATCTGGGCCGTCATGCCGTGGTCGAGGCGATGGCAGGCGAAACCCGTATCGCCGCTATTGTCGAGGGTGAGCTGCCGGAACAGGGCGCAGAAATCGGCCTGGTCTTCCGCCCCGAGCAAACCCGGCTATACGCAGATGGCTGGTTGGCAACAGAGGTAGCGTCATGAGCCCGGCCACACACAGCCTACGGAGGGTTTGCCCATGAAAACCCAGAACAATCGCGCCTGGTTTCTGGTTATGCCGGTTGTCCTGCTGGTGGCGTTCAATGCACTGATCCCGCTGATGACGGTGGTCAACTATTCCGTGCAGGAAACCTTTGGCAATAACCTGTTCTTCTGGCAGGGCCTTGACTGGTTTCAGCAGGTGCTGCGCTCGGATCGTTTTCAGTCAGCTCTTGGACGGCAGTTTCTGTTCACTGGCCTGATCCTTGCCATTGAAATCCCGCTGGGGATTGCGATTGCGCTGGCCATGCCGCGCAAGGGGGTCTGGGTGCCGGTCTGTCTGGTGCTGATGGCCCTGCCCATGCTGATCCCCTGGAACGTGGTCGGCGCCATGTGGAACATCTTTACCCTGCCCGATATCGGTCTTTTGGGGTATCTGATGAACCACGTCTTGGGCATCTCATATGACATGACCCAAAGCCCGCTTGCGGCCTGGATCACCATTGTGACCATGGATGTCTGGCACTGGACATCGCTGGTTGTGTTGCTGTGCTATGCCGCGCTGGTCTCGATCCCGGATGCGTATTATCAGGCGGCGCGGATTGACGGGGCCTCCAACTGGTCGGTGTTCCGTTACATCCAATTGCCCAAGATGCGAACCGTGCTGACCATCGCCATTCTGCTGCGCTTTATGGACAGCTTTAACATCTATACCGAACCGTTTGTTCTGACGGGGGGTGGCCCCGGCAACTCCACAACGCTGCTGTCGATCGACCTTGAAAAATATGCCCGTGGTCAGTTCGACCTTGGCAAAGCCGGTGCCATGTCGCTGACCTATTTCGCGATCACACTGTTGGTGTCATGGGTCTTCTACACATTGATGACAAAGGACGATCAGAAATGAGAGCCCGCAACCTTGTCCCCATCATCTACATCGCCTTTCTGCTATTGCCGATCTACTGGCTGATCGCGATGAGCTTTAAGACCACGAACGAGATTCTTGGCGGGTTCTCTTTGTTTCCGCAGACCTTTACCCTGGACAATTACAAGGTGATCTTCACCGATCCGACCTGGTACTGGGGCTACATCAACTCTTTGATCTATGTCTCGATCAATGTGGTGATTTCGGTTTCGGTCGCCTTGCCAGCTGCCTATGCGTTTTCGCGATACCGCTTTTTGGGCGACAAACACCTGTTTTTCTGGCTGCTGACCAACCGTATGGCCCCGGCGGCCGTGTTCGCCCTGCCCTTTCTGCAGCTTTATTCGGCTGTTGGGCTGTTCGACACCCATCTGGCCGTAGCGCTGGCGCATTGTCTGTTCAACATTCCGCTGGCCGTCTGGATATTGGAGGGATTCATGTCTGGCGTGCCCAAGGAACTGGACGAAACGGCCTATGTCGATGGCTATTCCTTTCCCCGCTTTTTCGTCACCATCTTCCTGCCGGCGATCAAGGCCGGGGTCGGGGTGACCGCGTTTTTCTGTTTCATGTTCTCATGGGTGGAATTGCTGCTGGCCAAGACGCTGACAACGGTCGAGGCGAAGCCGATTGCGGCCACGATGACCAAAACAGCCTCATCCGCAGGGTATGAGCTGGGCCTTCTGGCGGCCGCTGGAACGCTGACCATCATTCCCGGCGCGATTGTAATCTATTTTGTCCGCAACTACATCGCCAAGGGCTTCGCCCTGGGGAGGGTATAAGAATGCGTTCCCTGATCTTAACCCTGCTGTTCCTGCCGACCGTCACCCGCGCCCAACAGGCGGGCTGGGGCAATGTTGGCAAACAAGAAGAACCGGCGTTTTCCTGGACCTCTCCACTTTTTGGCGGCACATGGATGGCGTGGACAGCAGCCACGCTTGCGATCTTTGTCTTCGTTTTCGGTGCCATGGCCATACTGACCGCCATTGAGATCCGCCACCCCGGCGGGGCGGAGCGGCGCGGCGTTCTGGGCTTGACCACAACGCGCGGTGACCGGCTGTTCATTTCCCTGTTAGGGTCGGTTTTCATCTTCTTGGGCTGGCTCTGGCAATCCGATGCAGCCTTGTGGACGCCGCTTGGCCTTGCCATTCTATGGGGTACATTCTGTTTCTGGAAAGTCTGAGATGCCCGACTACGTTCTTGCCATCGACCAAGGTACGACCTCCAGCCGCGCGATCCTGTTTGCGTCAGACATGCGCGTCAGCGCCATCGCGCAGCAGGAGTTTGCACAGCATTATCCGCAAAGCGGCTGGGTCGAACATGATCCCGACGATATCTGGTCAACCACGCTGGACACGTGCCGGACCGTCATAGAAAAAGCCGGTATTGATGCAGAGCGTATTGCCGCCATCGGCATCACAAATCAGCGCGAGACGACGCTGGTCTGGGATCGGGACACCGGCAAGCCCATTGCCAATGCCATCGTCTGGCAGGATCGGCGTACCGCAGATGATTGCGCCAGATTGCGGGAGGCTGGACATGAGCAGATGGTCACCGAAACGACGGGGCTTTTGCTTGACCCCTATTTTTCCGGCACCAAACTGGCCTGGCTGTTAGATACAGTCGATGGCGCACGCGACCGCGCCAGGGCTGGCAAGCTGGCGTTTGGAACCGTGGATAGCTATCTGATCTGGCATCTGACCGGCGGGGCGCGCCATGTAACGGACGCCACCAATGCCGCCCGCACGCTGCTTTTCGACATTCACAGGGGACAATGGTCACCCGAAATTTGCGCCTTGCTGGATATTCCTATGGCCATGTTGCCTGAGGTTTTGGATTGCGCTGCAGACTTTGGCGTCACCACAGTTTTCGGACCCGAGATTCCCATCCTTGGTGTGGCAGGCGATCAGCAGGCCGCCACGCTTGGACAGGCTTGCTTTGAACCGGGAATGGTGAAATCCACCTATGGCACCGGCTGTTTTGCCCTGCTGAATACCGGAACCGATCCGGTTCCCTCGCAAAATCGACTGCTGACCACCATCGCCTATCAACTAGACGGCACGCGCACCTATGCGCTGGAAGGCTCCATCTTTATCGCGGGTGCCGTGGTTCAGTGGCTGCGCGATGGTCTGAAAATCATTGACGATGCGGCGACCACACAGCATCTGGCCGAAACCGCTGACCCGGGCCAGACGCTGACCCTTGTGCCCGCATTTACCGGGCTGGGTGCACCCTATTGGAATGCCGAATGCCGGGGCGCGATATTTGGGCTGACGCGCAACTCGGGCCCGGCCGAGTTTGCGCGTGCGGCGCTGGAAAGCGTCGGTTTCCAGACCCGCGATCTGATGGATGCGATGCACGCTGACTGGCCCACCATGGGGGATACTGTCTTGCGCGTCGATGGCGGGATGACGGCCAGCGACTGGACGATGCAATTTCTTGCCGATATCCTCGGCGCCCCAGTTGATCGTCCTAAAGTGCTGGAGACAACCGCGATGGGGGCCGCCTGGCTTGCAGGTATGCGCGCAGGTCTTATGCCTGGCCCGGCAGAGTTCGCCCAAAGCTGGGCGGTTGACCACCGGTTCGAACCCAGTATGGCCAGCGCGGAAACATCCAAAAGATTTGCTACCTGGAGGCGCGCGGTCGACGCCGCGATAGCCGCACAGTGAGTATCTTGCGGTGTATTTTCTTCCGCCAAAGTACCAAGGATGCAACACGGTAGAAGTTTGCAGCATTGATGTCCCACACCTGACAGAATTCCGGCCAGTCTGTCACATTAGACCTTGCCGGGTCGTTTGCGTCACCTGCATGATCGGGTCTGAGCGGAGGTTGAGCTGCCGTATTGGAATTTCTTGAAATGGCTGAAGAAACAATTGATTTGGAGAGTTGGCTGCGGCTGGACCGCTATCGCCACTTCCGCCGGTATGGACGGCCGCAGTTCGCGATTACAGCACCGATTGATGTAACGCATCTGGTGACGGTTCTGAAACCAAAAGGGCTCTCTCCTTTCCGGGCGACGATGTTTGCCATTGGTGCAGCCATACACCAGATCCCGGAAGTGCGGACACGGCTCCGTGGCGATGCGGTGGTTCAGCACGACGCGGTTCGTCTTTCCGTAACAGTGCCCAGCCCGAATGATGGGTTTACCTATGCTGGCTTACCCTATCTGGATAACTTTGACGCATTCGATGCCGAATGTGAAAAGGTCCTGAAACCCGCCGGTCAGCAACCCTATATGAGCGAAATCATCGCCGGTGACGATGTTGTCTATCTGTCCTGTGCACCTTGGGTCAGCTTTACCTCAGCAAACAATCCGATGATGGGACCGGATGATTGCATCCCACGTATCGTCTGGGGCCGTATGGCTGAGGCGGCGGATGGCAAATGGTCAATGCCGCTTAGTGTTGAACTCCATCATGCACTAGCGGACGGTGTGCATGCGGCTGCAATATTCCGGATCGTTGAGGAAACGCTTGGCATCCTTTGATGGGTGCCAGCATTAAAGCGTCTCGCTAAATACCTTAAACATCATGCATCATCGAACGCGTTGAAATCTATGATTTCAGGCAGCGTTTATGATCCACGTTTTTCGCGAGACGCTATAAGATCAGTCTTTGTCATCTTCGTCGTCCTCGTTCGACGCGGGCAGATTGAAAAAGCTGTCTGCATCGACCAGACCGCCATCATCATCCCCGTCCTCACCGCGTGGATCGCTGAGCGACAAGTCTTCTAGCCCAGAAATATTGGACGGAATGCGCGGCGCGTCATCCATCGCCAGCGACGTCTCGGTCGAGACCAGCTTCATCCGCTGATCGTCGCTCATCATGGTGCCGGCCTTTTCAGCCTTCTTGGCAGCCTTGGCGACGGCAGTGTCCAGTTCCATCTGCTTGCATAGCCCCAGCGCCACCGGATCAACCGGCTGAATATTGGCCATGTTCCAATGCGTCCGCTCGCGGATCGACTGGATGGTTGGCTTGGTCGTGCCTACCAACTTGGAGATCTGGCTATCGGCCAGCTCCGGGTGGTACTTGACCAGCCAGGCGATCGCCGCCGGGCGGTCCTGACGCTTGGACAGCGGCGTGTAGCGCGGTCCGCGGCGGCGTTCTTCGCCATCCGCTGCCGGGTTGTGCATCAGCTGCAGCTTGGCGGTGGCGTCATCTTCGCACCGCTTGATCTCTTCCGTCGTCAGCTGACGGTTGGCAACCGGATCAAACCCTTTGACACCAACACCAACCTCACCATCGGCGATCCCTGAAACCTCAAGGTCATGCAGACCCGTGAAATCAGCGATCTGGGTAAAAGTCAGCGTTGTATTGTCAACCAGCCAGACAGCGGTCGCTTTCGGCATCAAGGGCAGCGCCATTGCGTTTATCCTTCTTCAAAACACATCTCTCCCCGGGCCGAAAACGCGGGCGCCGGAGGCAAGAGTTGCGGTTTTCGTGGGGAAGTCGGCTGTGTATATAGGTCGAAACAAGCGGTCTGAAAAGGGGATTCTATGCGCGGTTTTCTGGTGGCATGTCTGCTTTGGCCCATGGCCCTGTGGGCAGAAGGCGAAAAAGCAGGCGAATTCGACTATTACGTCGTGGCACTTAGCTGGAACGCATCCTGGTGCGAACTGGAAGGTGATGCACGCAATTCACCGCAATGCCATCCCCGCCATAACCACGGGTTTACCCTGCATGGCCTGTGGCCTCAGAATGAGGAGGGCTGGCCTTCGTTCTGCCGCACCACACACCGCGACCCCAGCCGGTCACAGACCAATCAGATGGCCGATATCATGGGCTCTGGCGGACTGGCATGGCATCAGTGGAAAAAGCATGGACGCTGCAGCGGCCTGAGCGCAGAAGATTATTTCGCGCTGTCCCGCGAAGCCTATGGCAAGATCATCCGTCCCGAGATATTCCGCCGCCTGCCCAAATCGTATGACCTGCCCCCCAAAGTGATCGAAGAGGCTTTTCTGGACGCCAATCCCGGCACCGTTCCCGCTGGTGTAACCGTGACCTGCAAATCCGGGCTGGTTCAGGAGGTCCGCATCTGCCTTTCAAAAGATCTTGAGCCACGCAGTTGCGGCAGCGATACGCAGCGCGATTGTGGTATGCGTGAAATCACCATGATGCCGATACGGTAAGCAATCCACCGCGGGGGACAAAATGGACATTGGCAATTTCTCGATCAGTCTGGCGGTCAAGGATCTGGCCGCCTCGAAAGCGTTCTATGAGAAACTGGGCTTTGAGGTGTTTCATGAGATGCAGGATCAGGGCTGGATGATCCTCAAGGGCTCGGGCTGTACAATTGGGCTGTTTCAGGGGATGTTTGAGGGCAATATCCTGACCTTCAACCCCGGCTGGGACGACAATGCGCAGCCAGTGGATACGTTCGAGGATGTTCGAGATATCCAGAAACGTCTGAAAGCTGACGGCATTACCTTGATCAGCGAAGCGGATGAGACAACCAAGGGTCCCGCAAGCTGCACCCTTACCGACCCGGACGGCAATGTTATCCTGATTGACCAGCACGTCTGAGGCAGGCCGCAATGGGCTGGTTTATCGCCGTCGGTCGCTGACACATTCCCTGAACTTTGCCATGAGCGGCCTGGTCACCCCTCTGGCCCAGTCCCACTACCAATCACAAGCCTTGGCTTCAACGCGCTCCAGTCGGTATTTGGTTGATGTACTGCCCTCTTCAGCGAGTGTTGTGCTGAACCTCTCATCAATGCAACCATCCACTGCCAGACGGAACCCGCTTGTTTCGATCGTGATACCCGCAGCGTCCTGTTCAATGACGTCGAACGATCCACCATCGCAATCCACGCTAAACCTTAAGGGTTTGTAGTAGTTTCCAGCGATTTCGGAGGCACGCATGCCACCATATCCATCGCGGCCAGCATGGCCTTGGTCTGCCAAAAGAACCTTAAAGCGTTTCGGGATAAACCTGAGACAAAAGATTATCCTGAAACGCAGTGATAAGCCTATATGGTGTACGCGTTTCGATTTTATGTGATGTCTCAAGGTAAACTCGAAACGCTTGAACATCGGCCGAGACGTTCCTCTCATATGGCGCAAAAAGGATACTTATTCTGTCGACGACTTGTTCGGGGTTTTTCTTCAAATGCTCTTCTGAGTAATCGCGAACGAAACATCCCAAAGGGGCATCTTGTGCAAGCGCGGTCGACGCAAGTGCAAGCAAGGGTAAAGCCAGCAGGTTTCTTTGCAGTCTCGCAGAAAGCTTCATGGCACCGTACTCCGGGATTTTACGATATGAGAACGACACTCAGCAATCGCGCAGCGTCAGTCAACGTTGAAAACATATTTGAACCGGGCGCACACGCAATCAATCTTCAACTCCGGGGTCGATAAGCGGTTCAGACCTTAAGGATAATCTTGCCGATATGGACAGAGCTTTCCATGCGGGCATGTGCCTCGGCCGCGTCGGTCAGGGCGAAAGTCTCATCCATTACCGGCGAAATCCGGCCTGCAGCCAGTAGCGGCCAGACTTTTTCGCGCAGGGATGTCGCGATCCGGGCCTTGGCCTCATCGGATTGCGGACGCAGGGTTGACCCTGTGATAGTCAGGCGTTTGCTCATGACCGCCGCAAAATTTAGTTCGGCCTTCGCGCCCTCAAGAAACGCGATCATGACCAGCCGACCTTCGGGGGCCAGCAAGGCAACGTCCCGCTTCAGATAGGACCCGCCCACCATGTTCAGCGACACATCAACGCCGTGGTCGCCCGTTGCCTGACGGATTGCCTCGACATAGGCCGCTTCGCGATAGTTTACCGCCAATTCTGCCCCCAACGCCTCGCATTTGGCGCATTTCAGGGTACTGCCGGCAGTGGTAAACACCTTCGCCCCCATGGCAGAGGCCAGTTGGATCGCGGTTGTCCCGATCCCGGAGGACCCGCCATGCACCAGCAGGCGTTCACCCGGCTGCAGGCGGCCACGCTCGAACACATTGGTCCAGACGGTGAAAAAGGTCTCGCAAAGGCCAGCAGCCTGCACCATCGACAGTCCTTCTGGCACGGGCAAGGCATGGGCGGCTTGGGTCACGGCATATTCGGCATATGCCCCGCCAGGGAAAAGGGCGCAGACCTTATCCCCCACAGCCCAATCAGTGACACCTTCGCCCAAGGCAGCGACCTCGCCCGCGCCTTCCAGACCGGGCAGATCAGACGCACCCGGGGGCGGATCATAACGCCCGGCGCGTTGCAGGCAGTCTGGGCGGTTCACGCCGACTGCCTCCAGCCGGATCAGGATTTCACCGGGGCCGGGTTCGGGACGTGGACGGGTCGCAGGTTTCAGGACCTCTGGCCCGCCGGGATGGGCGATCTCAATGACCGTCATGTCGGTCATACGGTACCCTTGGTCATTGCATAGTCCCAGTACATTTCGCGGGCCTGCCGTGCGACTGGCCCGTATTGCAGCTTGTGGTCTTCGAACCGGGTGACCGGCAGAACTTTGGAGGCATTGCCGGTCTGAAATATCTCTTCCGCATCGTGAAAGTCCTCGACCTTAAGTGAGGTTTCATGAACAACGACGCCATCCTGCCGCAAAAGATCAATCACCCGCACCCGCGTGATGCCGGCAAGAAAGGTTCCGTTCGGCACCGGGGTAAAGACCTCGCCCCCGCGCACCATGAAAATGTTGGTCGAGGCCGTCTCGGCGACATGATCATCGACATCGAGCGACAGCGCATTGTGAAAACCACGCGACTTCGCCTCACGTGAGATGCGGGCGTTGTTGGGATAAAGACAGGCGGCCTTTGCCTCTGTAACGGCTGTGTCCTGGCGCGGGCGGCGGTAAGGCGACACCGTCAGCGACAGTTCCCCAGGTTTGGACATTGGCAAGCCTTCCAGGCAGATTGCCAGCTTGGTACTTTCCGGGTCGCAATCAATCAAACCACCCGCGCCTTCGGTCGACCAGGCCATGGGTCGAAGATAAAGAGCATTTTCGCGCGGCAGACGCTTGATACCGTCGCGAATGATACTCTCGATCTGTTGTGCATCGAGTTTATCACTCATCCCCATTGCTGCTGAGGAACGAACAAGACGCTGGGAATGCAAATCCAGATCCGGGGCAACACCATCAAAGTAGCGGGCACCGTCGAAAACCATAGTGCCAAGCCATGTTCCGTGATCGGCGGCGGCCATGATAGGCGTGTTGCCCTCATGCCAGCGCCCCTCAAACCAGGTTAGAATCTGCCCACCCATTGCCATGACCGGAAGCTACGCCCGAGTGTTAGGGGAAGGCAATGGGCTTAGTGCAATTTCGATGACCTTGTCCCGTCAAGCCCGGCCCGGGAGATCCTCCGGCGCGGGGCGTGGCGCACGAACGCTTTCGAACAACCGGCCCGGTCCTGCGGCAAAGGCGCGACCCAAAGGGCTGTCGCGAACCGAAGCCTTGAGGCGTTCCACCCGCATCACATCCGCGATGCGCCGGTCAATGAAATCGCGCGTCGCTACCTGCCCCTCGGATTGATCCCCCAGCCAATACAGCACGACCGAGGCCTGCACCGCCGACAAGGTCATCCGTTTGGTGTACCAGTTGATGTCGTCCGAAGTATCCCCCAGCCCGGTCCAGATCGTATCCGCCGTTTCCCAGATCGCGCGGCTGCCATCAGCGGCATGTTGTGGCAAGGCAAACAGGGCTGCGGCGCGGCGTACCTCTTCGCGCCAGGGGGCAATCAGGTGCATGCGTTGCCAGATTGCTTCGGCCACTTTCTCGGAATAGCGCAGATGCGTCAGATCTGCGGTTTCCAGCCAAGCTGCCAGTTGCTGGTCGGCGCGGCGATGAAACGCCAGCGCCAGATCAACCCCGCCGCGTGGCATCAACGCCCGCGCATCAGCCTGCGCCATCCCAATGGTATCCGCCGCCTGCATCAGCGTTTGCAGGGTGAACCCGTCAAACGCCACCAGCGGCAGGGCGGCATCAATCAGGGCGTCTGCGGGATCATCTTCCAGTATCTGCTGTGTTTCGGACATTTGCAGAAAGCCTTTCCGAAGGTGTGGACATATACATCTTACTCCCCTATATAGGCGCTTCTTGTTCGAAATCGAAACACTTGAAAGGTGGTGAAAGTCCTTGCAGGTACAGGTTCGCGATAACAACGTCGATCAGGCGCTACGTGCACTGAAGAAAAAGCTTCAGCGCGAAGGCGTGTTCCGTGAAATGAAGCTTCGGCAGCATTTCGAGAAACCGTCCGTCAAACGCGCCCGTGAAAAGGCAGAAGCGGTCCGCCGTGCGCGCAAACTCGCGCGTAAAAAGGCACAGCGCGAAGGCTTGCTTTAAGCGACGTGCGAAACTGTAGACCTTAGGGTCTGCCAAGACGAGCCCCGGGCGTCCCGCCACGGGGCTTTGTCATTTTTGGGGACGTGTTGTCGAGTATGATGGCCGTGCAACAGATGCTGTTGACGGTGTATCGGCATCCAACCTGTTTGGGAAAGGGGTGAACTATGCGTCATACGGACGGCAAACGCATCTATGCCATTGGCGATATCCACGGATGTCTGGACGATTTGAACCGTGTGATGGGCGATATTCAGGACGATCTGGCAGCGCGCCCGCATCCCGACCCTCTGGTGGTGTTTTTGGGGGACTATGTGGATCGCGGCCCCGACAGTCGGGGCGTGATTGCTAAATTAGACGCGCTGCGCACCGAGGCCCTGCCAACCGTGTTCCTGCGTGGCAATCATGATGTCTGCCTGCTTACCTACCTTCAGGACCCCGAGGCCCTTGCGACCCCCAACCTGCACTGGCTGGATCCGCCGATGGGTGGGGTGCAAACGCTGGCTTCTTATGGTGTCGCGGATGCGCAGCTGGGGCATGTGACCCACAAGGCCTTCTGCGATGCGCTGCCTGCAGCCCATGTGCAATTCCTTAAGCAAACTCGGCTGACGCATCAGGTCGGCAGCTACTTGTTCGTCCATGCCGGGATTCGCCCCGGCGTTCCGCTGGATCAGCAGGACCCCCAGGACCTGATCTGGATCAGAGGTGAGTTTTTGCATCACACCGAGCCGCACAGCCATATCGTGGTTCACGGCCACACCCCCACCGACCGGATGGAGAATCACGGCAACCGCATCGGGATCGACACCGGGGCCGTCTTTGGGCGGTATCTGTCTTGCCTTGTGCTTGAAGATGAGGCGCAGTGGCAGTTGAATGGGCCACTGCGGACGCCGTTAGAGGTGATCAGCGCGCCCCGCGCAGGACATTGATCCGCTTAATAACGAACTCCAATGCGCCGTGGCGCGGCAGGTCTTCATGTCCGGCCTGGGCATATCCTTTGGAAAATTTCGGGTCCGGTGTCGCCAGAAACAGCTTTTCGCCCAATCTCAGCGGCACGGTTTGGTCTTTGTAGCCATGGACGAACAGCGTATTGGTGTCGACCGCATCAATACGCGCCAGGTTATCCCAGGTCTCGTCCCACATCGCAGCGCAGGCGGGAAGCACCCAGAAATCCGTTTCGATAACTTCGCACATCCGGCTGAACGGTGCCTCTAGCACCAGCATCATCTCTTCGACCTGGGTGGCCATATAGATCGCCAAACCGGACCCAAGACCGTAGCCATAGATCACCAAATCAGTCTCCGGGATCTCTTCGGCAAAAAGATCCGGCAGGGCGGCATAGGTCCGTTCTGCATCGCGGATCAGTGCGGCCTCGGACGGTGTCCCGGCCTGTCCGCCGCCGCCGCGATAGGCCATCGCAGCAATGCCAAACCCGGCCTCCGCCATCGCGCGAAGGCGCGGTTCGTGGAGCGACAGGGACCCGGTATTGCCCATGAAATAGAGGATCACCGGCTTGCCCGCCTCTGGCTCGGTCACCCAGACGCTCAGCTGCGGATCTTCGCCATCAGACGGCAACAGCTTCAGCGTGCTGCGGGGAATATCACCGATCTGCGCGGGTGTAGGATCGAAGAAATAGATCAGGTCCCGCCGAAAGAGAAGCGCTGCCCCGCCCAACAGGCTGTAGCAGAGCAGAACGACAAATATCAGACCAAGGGCAAGCCGCATCAGGTTGTCGGTATCAGCTTGCCATGATCATTTTCACGCAAATAGCTGTCCTCAACCCCTGGTACACGGGAAAACTGGGTGCGCAGCTTCTCAGGAAACAGCGTCGGCCGGATGAACGAAAACTGTGGGATATCCTGCAGGATTTCCGCGGTGTTGATGGTGCAGAACATTTTCGGCGACGGCCCCTGCTGCTGGGTGCGGCGTAATACAGCCTCGGCCACTTCGGGGCTGACCAGAACCTTCTGGGTATGCACGAAATAGGCGTCGCGGGCATGGTAGCGCTTGTAGAATGTCAGCGCCTGATCAGTAATGCCGTAGTGCACATCACCCTTCTCAGCCAATGTATGATGCTGAAAGGTGCCCGCAGGATCGTAAATCACCCGCTGTGACGCGTTGATCAGCAACGCAGAATGCGCGCCCTTCCCAGTGCGGGTATTCACCATGGTGATCAGCGCGATATAGGGCGGTTCTTCGGCGACATACTGGACCGCCGCGATATCGCGGGCTGAGGCGCCGACCTCATGCGCGCAGCCTGAAACCGTGACACCTGCCAGCATCAGGGCCAAAACCCGCACTCCTGAGATCAACATACGCATCACGAATTCCTTGCCAAACTCAGACAGGTGCGGGTCGCTGCGTTATACGCATCGCCATACCTGTCATTGAACTCTACCACCGTGGGGTCATCGAACTCCGCACCGCTTGCCAAGATCTGCATCAGCGCCATAACAGCGTTTACGGCCGGGGCGCCATGCTTTTGTTCCAGGGTCTCAAGAATACACTTTCCCCGCACGGCGCGCTGTGCGCCATCCAAACCGGACAGTTCTGAACGTGACAGCTTTGTATTGAATTGGTCAGACAGCTGGACAAAGCGACTAACCTGCGCATCGCTGACCGAAAGCGCAGGCGTTGCGCAAAGCGCGCTACAAAGACCAAGGATCAGGCCAGCGGTCCGCATATCTTACGAATTGAAGATCGCCAGAACCAGCAGGAACGCGAGGGCAAAGCCGAACACCCAGATCCAGAACTTCACAAAGCCTGCAAAGGCCCGCTCCTGCTCGGTAATATCCATAGAGCCATGTTCGTGGTCGCTCATTGTTTGGGCCTCTCTATTTCCAGGTTGCAGAATTGGCTAACGCCATCCTAGCCGATTGTCACCCCCGATGCGAGCATTTGGCGACAAAGGCGTTGCTTTCGCGCCCGATGTCAGGTGGCTTGCCACAGCCAGGCACCGTCATCGCGCCGCCACCGTGTAATCCTGCCAATCTGGTGCAAATGATTGAGGTGACCATAAGATTCCACCAAAGCCAGGCCATACTCACCGCTATCTGGCGCGATATTGCGCTTGAACAGCGTGGGCAGACACTCATGTGCGGTCCGCGCCTCGCTTAGAAATGGAAGCAGCCGTTTCAATGCGCTGTGGTGGTTCTCGATCAACTGTTCCAGCCGGGTTTCGAGGCCAGTAAAGGGAAGCTTGTGGCCCGGCAGCACCAGATGTTCCGGGCGGGCAAAAGCCTTTAGCTGCGTGCAGCTGTCCAGCCAGTCGCCGACCGGATCGGCATCCGGCTCGGTCGCGTAGACCCCAAGGTTTGAGGAGATGCCGGGCAAAATCTGATCCCCGGCCATCACAATATCGTCATCCGACCAAAAGGTCGCGTGCTCTGGCGCATGTCCATGGCCGATGCGCACAATCCAGTCGCGGCCGCCCATGGTGATCCGGTCGCCCGCCTGGATACGGCGAAACCCCAGTGGAATCGGGTGAACGACATCCACAAAATTCATTGGGCGCGCTGTCTTGCGGCGTTCAAGCTCTGCGTTGTCGATGCCCATGGAGCGGTAATAGGCCAAAAGCTCTGGCGGTGGCATATCCTGTACATCCAGCGTCAGCATGCGCCCCAAAAGCCAAGCGGTGCGGGTCGACCATATCTCGGCCCCGTGTTCGGTCTTAAACCAGCCCGCCATGCCGATATGATCCGGATGGTGATGGGTCAGGATCACGCGCTGGACGGGTTTCCCGGCCAATGGTCCGGTCAGCAACTGCTGCCAAATCTCGACGCTGCGTTTGGTGTAAAAGCCGGTATCGACGATCGTCCAGCCATCGCCATCGTCCAGAGCATACACATTGACATGGTTCAGCCGGATCGGCAGCGGCATACGTATCCAAAGAATGCCCGGTGCAATCTCTGTCGCGGTGCCCTCTGCGGGCGGTGTCTCGTGCGGGAAGGTCAGAACCGCATTCAGATCGCCATCCATTACGCCCCCAAGGCCGCTGCGTCCAGCGCGTAAAGCTCTGCTGCGCCATGCGCGACCGGGGCCAGCAGGCCCGGGACTTGCGGCAGATGGTGATGGATGAAGAACCGGGCAAATGCCATGCGCGTCTCATCCACGGCCCCCTTCAGCAGGTAATGCCCGCCCAGCGTCAGGGCAAAAGCATGTTGATAGGGCACAGAGGCCGCAAACCGGTCATTCATCTCTGCGGCAAGCAGCATCTCTGTTGCCTGCGCCAGTGCATCATGTGCCGCGCGCAAGCCCTGCCCCAGATCACTGTCATCCGCATCTGCTGTCGCCGCAATCTCGGCCAGCAGGGCCCGCGCAGCCGCGCCGCCATCCATCATTTTACGACCAACCAGATCCATTGCCTGAATGCCGTTGGTGCCTTCGTAGATCGGGGTGATCCGCGCGTCGCGCAGGTACTGCGCCGCGCCGGTTTCCTCGATAAAGCCCATACCACCATGGACCTGAATGCCGATGCTGGCGACCTCCACCCCGATATCGGTACCAAAGGCTTTGGCAATCGGTGTCAGGAACGCGCCACGCGCCGTCCATTCCGCGCCTTGCCCTGCGGCCCCCATATCCAGACTGAATGCTGTGTCCAGCGCGATGGTCCGCGCGACACTGGTCAGAACCTTCATGGTCATCAGCATCCGGCGCACATCGGCGTGGTCAAAAATGGTTCCCGTGCCATCCGGCACCATGCTGCGCCCCTGTTTGCGATCCAACGCATAGGCCAGAGCGGCCTGATAAGCGGCCTCGGCTTGCGAGATACCCTGCACACCAACACCCAATCGCGCGTTGTTCATCATGGTGAACATCGCCGCCATACCACCACCCGGTGCGCCAACCATCCAGCCCTTGGCACCGGAATACTCCATCACTGCGGTCGGAGAGCCGTGTATCCCCAGCTTATGTTCAAGAGAAACCACCCGCAAATCGTTGGCCTCGCCCAGCGATCCATCCGCATTGGGCAAGTATTTCGGCACCACAAACAGGCTGATCCCCTTGGTTCCAGGCACCGCATCGGGCAGACGCGCCAAAACCAGATGCACAACGTTGCCGCCAAAATCGTGATCACCCCACGTGATATAGATCTTCTGACCCGAAATCGCGTAGGTGCCATCTCCATTCGGCTCTGCCTTTGTCCGCAGTGCGCCGACATCCGACCCTGCCTGCGGCTCTGTCAGGTTCATCGTCCCGGTCCACTCACCCGAGATCAACTTTGGCAAATACTGCGCTTTCAACTCGTCGCTGGCGTGATGCTCCAAGGCTTCGATCTGGCCTTGGGTCAGCAAAGGACATAGCGACAAAGCCAGACAGCCCGAGGACAGCATCTCGTTCACACAGCTATTCAGCAGAACCGGTAGGTTCAGGCCCCCATGCTCTGCGCTGGCAGAGATACCAACCCAGCCGCCCTCACCAATCGCTTTGTGCCCTTCGGCAAACCCCTTAGAGGTCCGCACCACACCATTTTCCAGCTGCGCGGGATCAAGGTCACCACTGCGGTTCAGCGGCGCAATAACGCCCTCAGCCAGCTTCGCAGCCTCGGCCAGAATCGCATCGGTCATATCCTCGAAACCATCGGCAAAATGTCCAGTGCCATTCAGGCGATCGGCACCAATCACCTTGTCCATCAGGAATTGCATTTCAGAAACCGGGGCTTGGTAGGTCATGGAAATCCTCCGCTATCGGCTTGTTTGCTGTGACGCGACCACGTATGGGATGGCGATCAACCTAAGCGCCGCATGACACGGCGGCAAGGGAAACGCCACGTCAAAATGGACTGCAACACCATTCGCCTGTCTGACAGCCCCCGCGGTATTCGTGCCGCGACTGCCATTCTGCGTCAGGGCGGACTGGTCGCGCTGCCGACAGAAACTGTCTATGGGCTGGCGGCGGATGCACGGAACGAGGCGGCGGTCAGCGCCATTTATCGCGCCAAGGGCCGCCCCGCGATCAACCCGCTGATTGTGCATGTTCCAGACCTGGCCGGTGCCGAGACGCTGGTGCATTTCAACGATCAGGCCCGGTCCCTCGCCAATGCGTTCTGGCCCGGACCGCTGACACTGGTGCTGCCGCTGCGGGATGATGCCGGGATTGCCGCCCCCGTCACGGCGGGCTTGTCGACCCTTGCGGTGCGGGTCCCTGACCACCCCTTAGCCCAAGCCTTGCTGCAGGACAGCTGCTTGCCACTGGCAGCACCGTCCGCCAATCTCTCGGGCAAGGTCAGCCCAACCGAGGCGGATCACGTGCTGGATGGTTTGAGTGGACGCATCGACGCGGTGCTAGATGGCGGTCCCTGCCCAGTTGGCCTTGAATCAACCATCATCGGGTTTGACCCCGGCCCCACCCTGCTGCGCCCCGGCGGCCTGCCGCGCGATCAGATCGAGACGCTGGTCGGTCCGCTTGCCAGCCCCGAAGACGGGACCATCACAGCCCCCGGCCAGTTATCCAGCCATTACGCCCCCGAGGCCCGATTGATCCTCAACAGCGACGCCGACGCTCCCCTTTGGCTGACCTTCGGTCCATTGGGAAAGCGCGAAGGCATCAGCCTGAGCGAAACCGGGGATCTGGTAGAGGCCGCGACAACCCTGTTCCGCGCCCTGCGCGAGGCCGATGCACTCGCCAAAGCCAAGGGTCAAACCACCATCCATGTCGATCCAATCCCCGATGCTGGTCTTGGCGCAGCCATAAACGACCGCCTGCGCCGCGCTGCTGCACCGCGCGCTGACCTCAGCTAGGCCCGACCACCCTCACTAGACAGCAATCGCGGGTCGACACCGAGACGATCCAAGGCTGCCTGCCAACGGTCAGGGGCAGCGGTGCCGAAAATCAGGGTTTCATCAGCATCGCAGATCAGCCACCCATTGGCCCTGAGTTCGCTTTCTAACTGCCCCGGCGCCCAACCGGAATAGCCCAGCGCCAGCAATGCCCGGCGCGGGCCTATGCCCTCGGCAATGTCGCGCAGGACATCGACCGTGGCCGTCATGCCGAACCTAGTGTTCACGCTGAGCGTTGCATCGGGCAGCTCATAGTCCGAGGAATGCAGGACAAACCCCCGGCCATGCTCCACCGGACCGCCCAGATAAATATCGGTTTTCGGGTCGTTGCTAACCGGGATATTCAGCTGTTTCAGCAGATCCCCGAACCTCAATTCCGGCGCGGGTTTGTTGATCGTCAGACCCATCGCCCCTTCGCCGGAATGTTCACACATGAAGATCACCGCCTTGTGAAAGCGAGGATCGCCCATGCCCGGCATGGCAACCAAAAGCTTGCCCTTAAGAAATGCTGCATCAGTCATACAATCATAGATGCGCCCGCATGCGACGTGTTTCAAGCAACAACTCTCGCCGAGATGTGAGTGGCATGAGAGCGCCCGGCCCCGTAAGCTATATTTTCAGATCAAACAAAGCTGTCGGGACCATGCGCAAAGCAATCGTTTTTCTTATCGCCTTTATGGCCGCCCTGCCCGGGATGGCCGAGAATATGTCCACCGCAAAGCTGCAGCCAGGCTGGAAGATGGAGAACGGGAATTACATGGTCGGCTTGGAAATCGCGCTGGAGCCGGGGTGGAAAACCTATTGGCGTGCGCCTGGCGATGGCGGTATCCCGCCGCAATTCGACTGGACCGGGTCAGAAAACCTTGCCGCTGCGCATATCCACTGGCCCCGGCCCGAGGTGTTTACCACCTTTGGCATGCGCGCTATCGGCTATAGCGACCACGTTATTCTGCCGGTAGAGGTTGTGCCCGAGACCGCCGGGCAGTCCGTCTCCCTGCAACTGACATTGCAATATGGCGTCTGTAACGAGGTTTGCGTTCCCGCCTCGGCCAGCAGCAGCCTGCACCCTGCCACCTCGGGGGCAAAGGCAACCACAGCGGCGATCCGGTTTGCCCTGGACCAGCGGGTTACTCCGGCAAAAACGGCTGGACTGGATCCGATCTTATGCCGACTGGATATCGACAGCGACCCGATGACCTTTCGCGCTGAACTGGATGGCGCCGACGTCTTCAACAAACCTTATGCGGTAATCGAAACCGGCCGCGACGATCTGATCGTTGCCTCGGTCGAAGCGCGGGTGGAAGACGGCAAACTGATCGTGGACACTGTTGGCACGTATTATGGGCGAGAGGCGCTGGAGTTGGATCATGATGCTCTTCGCTTAACGCTGCTGGGCGACCTGCATGCCGTCGAAATGACTGGCTGTGAGAGTAAGGCTAACGATTGACCTAATCGCTTGTAGATCAGGCGATTGAGCCTCGATAACACCGCGAGGCTGGCTTAGAGCGCCGTCCTTGAAATCTGAATCGGTGGGATTCCCACGATGCGGATTTTGTGATTCACTATATTTGGAGGTGGAACATGGGCAAATCGCTATCACTGGATATTCGGGAGCGTGT
>NZ_JBTLNE010000037.1:0-37226 GCF_054457435.1 Halovulum sp. GXIMD14793
TTGAAGGAATTCAAACGCATCGCAATGAGGGCAGAGAAAACGGATGCCTCCTATGCCGCGATGATCAACCTGTGCGCAGCCATCATAAACTCACGATGAATGTCCACAGACCCTAAAGCGATCCTCTTTGTCGCCGAGAACGGCTGCAAATGGCGGGCTTTGCCGCCGCGGTTCGGCAAGTGGCACACGGTTTACATGCGGATGCGCCGCTGGGCGGACGCGGGCGTGTTGGACCGGCTGTTTGATGCGCTGCAAGAGCATCACATGATCCGCGTATCTGTCGATTGCCTGGGCCTCGACAGCACCAGCGTCAAGGTCCACCCTCCCTCTCAGTGATTGCTTTGCAATCACCTGCCGGGCAACGGACGGCACCGGCGCGCCCAAAAAAACGGCCCGCAGGCGATTGGGAAACCTTGCAATACCAAACCCCAGCGGAGAAATTTGAAGCCTGTGTTGCGGCGATCAGTTGAAACCACACCTGACATTCAGCCTTTCGGGCGGCAATGCGCATGATGCGCCCGAGGGCCGCGCCCTGCTGACCGATTGGGAGGCGCCGATCAAAGGTGTGCCCCTGCTCATGGACCGGGCCTATGAGGGCGATGAGACGCGACAACTGGTGCTCGACTTGGGCATGGTTCCGGTTGTCCGTCAGCCTGTCATCCTCAACCGCCCGCAAAAACCAGGTCAGATCAAACACGGCCTGAGCCTTTCGGAATTTATACTCGATATCGTCCATGGCCTCTAGGCAGTGGACTCATAAAACTGACACCATAGCCTGATAAGGTTGTAAGGGCTCTCGGACTCTGGAGGTGCATCCCTCAAGTCGATGGTCATCCGGTCATCTGATATTGTGACCGCGGCCTTTCAAAAGGTGCCATCATCCTGTTCTTCAACGTGACCCGATGGCAATGCCTGAAGCCCCGCTTTTGCGCGCCGAGCCCCGTTGGTACGGGCCGCCACAATTGCCGCATTCAAAGGACCCGCCCCGTGCCGTTCACAAAGCTGCCCAATGGTCTTGGCCGCGCGGCGTCCGGCAGAAACTTGCGCCCAAAGATCGCCACGCACAAAATCTGGCAGGCGGCTGTTCGTGGCGATGATATCGCCCACGGCTTCGTTGCGTAGACCAGCCTCAAACAGACGTACGATGGGCAGGCGCAAACCTTCGGCGATGATCTCGGTTGTTTTGGTCGACATCGATCCGGGCGTGCGCCCGCCAATGTCGCCCCAATGCGCGATAGAGGCGACCCAGGCGACACGCACCCCTTGCCAAAAGACAGGCTGTGCGACCACAATATCATTCAGATGCGTCACACCGCCATAATTGGGATTGTTGGTAAGATAGACATCGCCCTCGACAATCGTATCGCCCAATTTCGCGATGATGGCCTTAACTGACTTGTCCAAGACTCCGATGAATGACGGGATGCCGGCACCTGAGCTGACCAGTTCACCGTCCGTGTCAAGGACGCCGGTGCCGACATCAAGAACTTCGTAGATAATCGGGCTCATCGCGGTCTTGCGCAACACCTCGAACATCTCAACCGCAGCTGCATCCAGCACCTGCGAAATAACGTCGAGGGTAAACCGATCAGCCATTGATGATTTTCAGATCGCGTGGAAGGTCCGAGAGGATTTCCGGGCCATCGGCGCGCAAGATCACGATGTCCTCAAGGCGGATACCAAAGCGTCCGGGCAGATATATGCCGGGCTCGATTGAGAACACCATACCTTCCTCAAGGACCGTCTGAGACGCGGCAGTGATGTAGGGTGTCTCATGAATTTCGACACCCATCCCATGCCCCGTGCGATGCACAAAATAATCACCATAGCCCGCTTCTGTGATGACGCCCCGCGCCGCATCATCGACCACATGTGCCTTCACGCCGGGTTTGGCGGCGGCCATTGCGGCTTGGACGGCGGCCTCGACGATGGCATGTACCTCAGCGTAGCCATCGGGTGGTGTGCCCATTACAGCCATGCGGGTCATATCGCTGGAATAGCCGTCTTTGCCACCGCCGATATCCATCACCACCGCATCGCCATCTTTCAGGATCGTCTTACCTGTGTGGTGGTGGGGGAAGGCACCGTTGCTGCCCGCGCCGATGATCGTAAACAGCGGCTTTACGTCCTGGGACGCGAAACTGTCACGTATGACATCCGCAACTTGCAGCTCGGACATGCCGGTTTTCATAACGGACCAGGCAGCCTTCATTGCGGTGTCGGCGGACACGGCGTTGCGTTTCAGTTTACCATATTCATCGGTATCTTTGCGCATGCGCAGGGCATCGACAGTAGTCTGTGTGAACTGGCGTTTGGCATTGGGCAAGGCATCTTGCACCAGCCCCGCGAAATCGGCACGCATGGTTTCGTCCAACACGATGCTCTTGGCAGTTGTCGCGCCGGACGCTTGTAGCAGTTCCGCAAAGGCGGCGTCGGGCCCGTCTGCATCGCTCCAGGTATGGAACGGTAAATCGGTTTGTGGCCGCGCACTTTCTGCCTCAAGCGAGGGCATCAAAAAGCCCGCGTAGGTCTGTGTGACACACAGCAACAAGGGGCGTTCATCGCCGTGCGGACGAACATCAAGCAGCCAAGTAAGATGCGCGTTTGGCCCCAATGCGACAAGATCAACGCCGTGTTCGGCCATGGTCTGGCGGAGGTGATTTATGCGGCTCATTCTGTGGTCTCCTCATATCCGTGAACTTCGCGGGCACGTTCGGCCGTCAGAAAACCGTTCTTGATGTCCATCGCCACCGATCCGGGGTTGCGTTTTCTTGGATCGCCAAAGCCCGCACCTGATGACGTGATCACGCGGACAACGTCATCTGTCGTCAGATCAAGGCCCGAGACAAAGGCGTAGTGTTCGGTCTTGCCAGTTATCTTATCGACCTCGATAAAATTGCCAGAACCTTCCTCGCCACCATCCAATGGCCATGGCTTAACAACAGAACGGGTATAGCCCGCCGTCAGAAAACCGCTTTGCGTTCGAATGCGGTATTCAAGAACCAACCCACGCCCGCCGTTGTATTCGCCTTCACCGCCGGGGGCGGTGTTCAGCGCCATCTTGTCGATATACAAGCCATTGCGCGCCTCGGAAATTTCGGCGGGCGTGTTGTAGGTCTCGCCGTGGAAGCCCGAAAAGATGCAGGGATTGCCGTCGCGGCCTCCCCATGCACCCCAGCCACCGATTTGCGGCTCAATGATGGTGTATTGGCGGCCCGTATCGGGGTGGGTGCCGCCCACAAACGTACCGCAGATCGAGCTGAAATGCCCCGCTGGCAGACGTTCGGGCACATGCGGTGCCAAGCAACGCCAGATCAAGTCATAGACCCGTACTTCGGTTTCAAAATAGAACCCGATGGCTGCGGGTTCCTGAGCGTGAAAGACGGTGCCTTCTGTCGTCAGGACTTTCAGCGGCCTGAATGATCCTTCATTGGCGGGCGTTTCAGGGTCAGTAACCGACTTAAACAACATCTGCGCACACACGATTGTCCCATCGCGGCTGGTGTTGGTGCAGCCCTTGTCTTGGGGCGGATTGTCCCGCAGGTCGACGATAAATTCGTCGTCTGTGATGGTGACTTTGACGTTGTAGATACGGCCATCATCTTGAGGTTCTGACAGCTCAAACGTGCCTTTGGGTAGCTTGGCAAGTTCGGCCAGAGCAGTCTTTTCACCAAAGTCCATGAAGCTGTCCATTGCCGTCTTGAACGTGGCTGGCGTGTATTTCGCCGCCAAGTCTTCGAGGCGTTTTGCCCCAATTCGCACCGCGGCAATTGCCGCCCAAACATCACCCAACAGAAAATCGGGCATCCGGCTGTTGCAGGTTATAATGTCCATCACGGCTTGGTCTGTCACACCTTCGCGGATCAATTTGACCGCAGGCAAGCGCAGCCCTTCCTGGAAAATCTCGGTGGCGTCCCCTGATAGGGATCCCGGAGCCATGCCGCCGACATCAGAATTATGCGCGATATTGGCCGTCCATGCGATAATCGCGCCACCGGAAAAGACGGGCATTGCGAGCACCAGATCATTCAAGTGGGTTACGCCGCCGTGCCATGGGTCATTGGTGATGAAAACATCATTTGGCCGGATATCATCGCCGAACTTGGACAGGATGAACTGTACAGATTTGTCCAAGACACCGATGAACGCAGGAATACCTGCACCAGAGGACGCGATCCGCCCTTGCGCATCGGTAATCCCGGTGCCCATGTCCAGCACTTCATAAATGATCGACGACATTGCGGTTTTGCGCATCGCGGCGAACATTTCGTCTGAGGTGGCCTGAAGAGAATTCTGGATGATCTCGAGTGTGATTGGATCGCTCATGATTGACCCTCCAATAGAATATGAATGTTGCCATAGGCATCGATGGAGACGGCGTTGGTCGGGTGGATTACAACCGTTGTTCCGGGGTCTTCGATGATCGCAGGTCCATTGAACGCCATACCTGCACGCAGCTTTTCACCGTCGTAGATTGTGGCGCTGTGTTTGCCTTCAAGCGCGTAGTCGACGTCACGTGTGCCTTTGACGGCCCCGCTTGCGTCTGTGCCGCCCAATGGGGCTGGGATCATCTCCAACTTGCCCACTTCAGCGCGGGCGACAAGGTGGATACCGACCATTTCGACAGGCGCATCGAGGCGATACGTGTATTCACGCTCATACGCACTATGGAAATCGTCTGCTATTTTTGCCAGTGTGCCATCGGTGACGGTGCCGTCCAGCAGAACTTCGGTGGTGTGTTCCTGGTTCTGATAGCGGAACTTACCATAGCGCAGGAATGTAAGCTTGGCGGGGTCAACACCTTCCGCCTTGAACGTCGCACGGGCCTCGTCTTCGGCCTTTGAAAAGACCGCTTCGATCCCGACAGCAGAGCCTTTGGACAAGTCCGCAAGCTGCGTTACAAAGTAATCACGACGCAGGTCTGACATCATCATACCCCATGCAGAAAACACGGATGCGGCGGCTGGTACGACGACCTTTTTGACCTGCAATTCCTGACCCAATGCAACAGCGTGCATCGCACCGCCGCCGCCGAATGCCAGCAAGGTGAAATCGCGCGTATCGTGGCCACGGTTCAGCGACACAAGTTTCAGCGCATTGACCATGTTGTTGTTCGCGATGCGTACAATGCCTTGGGCGGCCTCATCCGTGGTTACGCCCAGCTTGTCACCAATCGCTTTCAGTGCATCACCCGCGCCAGCCATATCTGCAGTGATCGCACCACCGCAAAAGTAGTCTTTGTTAATCCGACCAAGCCAAAGGTTGGCATCTGTCGTCGTCGCATCCGTGCCACCCTTGCCGTAAGCCGCAGGGCCCGGCAAGGCGCCCGCTGATTGCGGACCGACATGCAACTTGCCGAAATCATCGACCCAAGCGATTGACCCGCCGCCATTGCCGATTTCAACCAGATCAACGACTGGTACCATAATCGGATAGCCCGCTGACTTGCGCGAGCGTTCGATCCAGTAGTCGGTCATGATGCGGACTTCGCCACCTTCGATCAGCGAACACTTCGCAGTGGTCCCACCGATGTCGAGCGCGAGGATGTCCGGCTCGCCGATCAGCTGTCCGAGTTCGGCAGCCCCCCAAAACCCAGATGCAGGGCCGCTTTCGACCATCGTGATCGGTACGACGGATGTCGCAGCAAGGCTGTCTACACCGCAATTTGATTGCATGATGTAGGGGCTTTGCGGCAGGCCTTCTTTACGTAGACTTTCGTCAAGATTGCCCAGATAACGCGCTGCAACAGGTTGTACGTAGGCGGACAGAACGGCGGTATTGGATCGCTCATATTCGCGCCATTCGCGGGTGATCTGGTGACTGGCGACAACCGAAACACCGGGCCAGAGGCGCCGAACTTCTGCCAGAACCGCCTCCTCATGGGCAGTATTCGCATAGGAATGAAGCAATGAAATCGCCACCGCTTGCACGCCCTCGGCCCGGAAATGATCGACGATGTCAGACACCCCAGACAAATCAAGCGGAATGCGTTCAGCGCCCAGATAGGTCATGCGACCGGGAACCTCAGCCCGCAGATAGCGCGGCACAAACGGTTCGGGTTTTTCGTAGTGCAGGTTGAAGAAATCGGGGCGGTTGCCGCGCGCAATTTCCAGCGTATCACGGAACCCTTCGGTGGTGATCAGGCCGACGGCGACGCCCTTGCGCTCGGTGAGCGCGTTAATAACGACCGTGGTGCCGTGCACCATAAAATCCACGTCTTTGGGATCAATGCCGCCCTTGGCCATGACATTCTGCACACCGGCTTCGAAGTTGGGCGGCGTCGTGTCGGATTTGGCCGTGGTGATTTTCATGCCCTCTGGGCCGGTTTCAATGGCGACAAGGTCAGTGAAGGTGCCGCCGACGTCTGTGGCAATGCGTTTGGTTATGGACATATCAATTTGCACCTTTGTTCAGGTAGTCATTGAGTAGGAATGCCAATGCGCCGGGTTGCTTCAAGCGTTCGGCCTTTGCCACGCGTTCAGGTGTGAAATGGCCCGCGTTGTGCAAGCAATTAAGCGTCCCGATGACGCTGCCGTTCACGACAATCGGTAGATTCAGACAGCTTTCGCAACCCAGTGATTTAATCAATTCATGATCGGGGAACACAGCCGCGATCTCTTCGATGGAGTTTGCCACGAATGTCTCTTGTCGGCCTTGCACCTGCTCGGTCCAAGGATTGTTTTCGATCGGTTTCTCACCGCTGGTGGCGTAGGCGTCGGGCATGTTGGAGTAATTGCGTCGCGCGACCCCGCGTTCACTGTCAATTCCCATGAGGGTGAACAGCTTTACGCCGATGGTCTTATCGACAAGTGCTTCGAGCGCTTTGAAAGTGGCCATCGGTTGATCTGTCGATGCCATGGCTTCGTTGAAATCGGTCATACACCCTCCGCAAGTTTGTTTCTGAGATTAAGTTCTGCCGCATCAACGACTGGCACAGCGCCAATCAGTTGGCGGGTATAAGCGGTCGTAGGGGCCGAGAATATTTGCGCAGTTTCGCCAAGTTCGACCAACTGGCCGGACTGGAAGACTGCAACGCGATCTGCAATGTTGCGGACAACGGCCAGATCATGGGTGATGAAGATATAGGTCAACCCATGTTCTGCGCGTAAATCGTTGAGCAAGCGCAGGACACGAGCTTGCACGAGTACGTCCAGCGCTGAAGTGGGTTCATCCAGCACCAGCAAGCGAGGATCGCAGGCAAGTGCGCGGGCGATGCTGACCCGCTGACGTTGCCCACCCGATAACGAGGCAGGGGCGCGGGTGCGCATATCTCCGGGAAGGCCAACGGCGTCTAAAGCAGCCTCGACCGCCGCCCACCGCCCGGATTTCCCACCAATATCGTAGACGTCCAGCCCCAAGCGAACCGATGCTCCAATGGACCGTTTGGGATTGAGCGATGACAGGGGGTTTTGTTGAACAAGTTGAATGCGGCGGCGTTGTTCGCCGCTGCGTTTGGCGGACAAGGGCTGCCCATCAAACGCAATCTCGCCGGATGTCGCCGGCAATATCCCAAGGATCATGTTCGCAATTGTGGTTTTGCCAGACCCGCTTTCGCCGACAATAGCGAGGCATTCGCCTGCTTTCACATCCAGCGTCACATCGCTTACCGCATGAACAGGGCCAACTGACGTTTCAAATGTTTTGGTTAATCCATTAAGTGCCAGAAGTGTCATAACGCACCTCCGTGGCTGAAACGGGGAGCGAGGAAATCATCGCTGACCTCTGGCACTTCTGGCAATCCAGCACCCGTGATGCGAGGCACAGCAGACATCAATGCGCGGGTGTAGGCATGTTGCGGGTTGGCAAATAGCGCGTCCGTTGGGCCGTCTTCAACTATGTTGCCACGATAGATGACATAGACGCGGTCTGCGAATTCACGCACGATTCCAAGGTTATGCGAAATGAACAGCACGGACGTTCTGTTTTGTTCAACCAAGTCGCGCATCAGCGTCAAAGTCTGGGCTTGGACAGACACGTCCAGCGCTGTCCCCGGCTCGTCCGCCAAAAGCAATTTTGGTTTGTTCGCGAGCGCCATGGCGATCATCACCCGTTGGTTCATCCCACCTGACAGTTGAAACGGATAAGCCCCTAACACCCTTGCCGGATCGGAGATCGCAACCTCGTCGAGCAAGGTTGCCGCACGGGCCTGGCTGTCCGTTTTGGACAGTTTGGGGGCACGACGGCGCAAGACCTCAGTGAACTGATTGCCGATAGTGAACATCGGATTCAGTGACGATGTCGGGTCTTGAAAGATCATCGACATTTCTGTGCCGCGCAAACCTGCGCGGTCGCGCGCAGACATGGCGTTAATATCCTGGCCATCGAATTGAACTGTGCCATTAATGCGTGCCTTCCGCGTCTCTTGCAACAAGCCCAAAACGATGCGCGCGGTGACGGATTTGCCGGATCCACTTTCACCGACGAGCGCCACTTTTTCACCCGCGGCGATATCAAGGTCGATGCCGTGCAGGACGTCAATTTGCCCGCTCAGGGTTTTGAACCCCAGGTGCAG
This sequence comes from Halovulum sp. GXIMD14793, assembly GCF_054457435.1. Lineage (NCBI taxonomy): Bacteria > Pseudomonadati > Pseudomonadota > Alphaproteobacteria > Rhodobacterales > Paracoccaceae > Halovulum > Halovulum sp. GXIMD14793. Next base: position 8,513 of record NZ_JBTLNE010000037.1, read on the forward strand.
GTCTTTGATATGCAAAAGGCTCATTCATCTACTCCCAACACATCCCGCAAGCCATCGCCCAGTAGGTTAAAGCCAAACACGGCGACCAGAATGGCGAGGCCGGGAAAGACCGTCAGCCACCAGCTATCGGGCAGATACCGCGCACCTTCGGCGACCATCGACCCAAGGTCAGCGGTCGGGGGCTGCACGCCAAGCCCGAGGAATGACAGGGACGAGGCGATGATGATCACAAAGCCCATGTCGAGCGTCATTTTGGTGATAATCGCCGGGAGGCAATTAGGCAGGATTTCGCGGAATGCGATGTGGCCCGCGCCTGCGCCTATAACCTCGGCGGCCAGCACATAACCTTCTTCGCGCTCGCCGCGTGCGATGGAATAGACCAACCGAGCATACCACGGCCACCACATCGCAGTGACGGCAAGCATGGCGTTGGTCAATGTTGGTTCCAATACGCCCATCATCGCGATCGCTAAAACCAGTGGTGGGATCGATAAGAACACATCGACAAGGCGCATCAGGATCATCTCGAGCCAGCCGCCAATGTAGCCCGCCAAAAGGCCGATCGTGGTGCCGATAGGGACCGCGATTGCGAGGACCACAATGCCGAGTGTCAGGCTGATTTGGTAGGCAAACAGGATGCGGCTAAAGATATCGCGCCCGACCAGATCCGTTCCCATCCAATTGCGGGCAGACGGCGGACGATTGTTGTTGAGAAAATCCACGACAGCACCGTTGTGCGTCGGGAAGGGTACAATCCATGGCGCGAAAATTGCGGCCAGCGTGATAAGACACACAAGGATCAAGCCCAGAAGGCTGAGCGGGTTAGCTGCCAGAATGCGAAGCGTACGGATCATGATGCACCTCGCGTGGAGTAGCGGATGCGCGGGTTCAAAAAGGCGATCATCAAATCGACGATGATGTTCACGATCAAAAATGTGATGGCAATGATCAGGACCGTGCCCATGATCGCATTCAGGTCTTTGCGCAGGATCACAGCGACCCCGTAGCGGGACAGTCCGGGCCATGCAAAGACCGCCTCGATTAGAAACGCGTTGCCCAACATGGCTGCAAAATCGAGACCGATGATGGTCAACGATGGGATCAGTGATGGTTTGAGCACGTAGCTGCGAGCGATACGGGATGGAAAAAAGCCGTAGGCCTGCGCCATTTCGATGTAAGGCTTATCGTAGGTCTCGACCATGTTGGCGCGGGTGAGGCGCGCTGCCTGACCGATGCCGGACAGGGACAGCGCAATAGCGGGCAGGATAAGGTGATGCACCGCACTTCCAAAGGCGGCCCAATTACCCGCCAAAAGCGTGTCGATTGTCAGAAAACCTGTGGTGCGTTCAATGCCGTAGATGTCGGATATGCGCCCTGCGATGGGGAATAGCGGCAAATAGTATGCAAACAGCAACATCAGGATCACCGCCCATACAAACCCCGGAGCCGATACAGCCAGCAGGGCAATCACCCGAACCAGATGGTCAGGCCAACGTCCTTTGTAACGTGCGGCCAAAATGCCAAGAGGCAAACCCACAGCCACCATGATGAAGCCCGCCAGGACCACCAATTCCAACGTCGCAGGCAGGAACTGCGCAATGTCTTGCGTGACCGGACGGTTGGTATAAAGCGACGTGCCCAGATCGCCGCGCAGCACGTCAGTTACGAAATACCCGTATTGCACAGGCAGGGAGGCGTCCAAATGCATCTCTGCCCGCAAGCTCGCGATTTGCTCAGCATTGGCGTTTGGGCCAAGGGCGATGCGGGCTGGATCACCGGGGATGATCCGTGCAATCGCGAAGATCAGCATCGAGACGCCAACAAGCACAATGAGAGAGATGCCTAGCCGGTTCAGCAGCAGGCGGAGAATTCCAGACATGTGGAGCTTCCAAAATTAGCGTGGGCAAACGTTAGGATAGAAAACCGAGGCGCAAACAGCGGTGCCTACGCCCCAGTTCAGGAAAAGTTATTCGCCAGTCATTTCCATCAGGCGGAAGCTGAAGCCCATGCCATCAAGACCGAACGCCATGGCCGGATCGCTGAGTGCCGGAACATGCACACGGTTGGAAGCCGCAAAGACGGACTGACGGTCAAAGCCGTAAATCGTCGGCGCAATTGCCATCAGCCGTGCGTTCAATGCGGAATAGGCCGCCTCACGATCCGCGTCAGATGTGGCTGTGCGGCCCGCGTCCAAAGCCGCATCAACCTCGGCATCGTTCAGGTGTTCTGGCGACTGCCATGTGCCCGGCGCGGAGGAGTCATACATCCCATAGAGCAGCGTGTCTGGATCACCTGTGACGGCGTTCACGAACAGTTGGCTTATGTGCGGCGTGCTTTCGACTTTAGAAACCTGTTCAACAAACAAGGCCCATGGCAGTTTTGTGATGCTGCTTGAGATGCCCAGGGCGCTGAAGTTTGACTGTATCAAAAGCGCGAAACGCTCTTCCAGCGGCACTTCTGCGATCCAGCTGATTTCGATGTTCATCTCAGCAGGGTCGTAGGGGCAATCGGCAAGGTAGGCCTTTGCCGCATCAAGATCCTGTGCCAACGCCATGTCGGCAGGGTTTGCACCAAACATGCCAACCGGGATTGCACCCGTTGACGGGCTACCGCCGGATACATCATCGTTGATCGCGATCATTTGGATCGCCGTGCTGTAATCAAATGCGGCACTGAGTGCCAACCGGCAGTTTATGTTATCAAGCGGCGGTTTTTGCGTGTTCATCTTGATGTAGTACCCGCCTGTACCGCTTTCAGTCAGCAATTGCGCGCCGTCATTGGCAAGCGCCTGAATCACCTCTGGTGGCAACCACTGGCTGGCAATGTCGTGCTCGCCTTGGGCAATCAATGTGCGGACCGTCGCTGGTTCAAGACCGTAACGCAGGTGCACCGTGTCGGGGGCAACATCAGCGACATCAAGGAAGTAGCTGTCTGATTTTACCATAACCGTTTCTTCTTGCGGGTTATGTGACATCACGGAGTAAGCACCAGTACCCGCGCCATTTGCGGTCAGGAATTCCTCGCCCCACTCAGAATCAGAGTTGGCTTTCACCAACTCCATGTCGATGATTGGAAGACGCACCAAAGACGCGATGAACGGCGCATATGGCGTTTCAAGCGTCAGGGTCACGGTTGTGTCGTCAACAGCCTCGGCGGTGACGCCAGCAAAAAGGTACGACAGACCAGAACCCAATGCCTGCATCCGCTCAACAGAGTAAACCACGTCGGCAGCTGTCAGTTTGTTGCCGGATTGGAACATCACGTCGTCGCGCAAATTAAATGTGTACTTTGCGCCATCAACTTCCCAGCTTGCGGCAAGGTGTGGCGTATGGCCGGGGCCGCCCTGCGCAGGCAGCACAAGCGTATCATAGACGTTGAACATCAGAATGCTGTCAGCATAATCGGATGCCTTAGCTGGATCAAGTTCACCAACGGCCACTTCATCAAGCCGCAATACGGTTTCAGCAAACGCGGGACCAGCAAGCGCCGTCGCCGTGCAAAGCGCCGCTATCAAAGTAGTATTTTTCATCATTTTTCTGTTTCTCCGGTTGGATAAGTTGCGGCCTCTTGAGGTGAGGCTTTTTTATGAATTGGGGCGGGTGCATCACCAAAGATATTCATGGTGCCACACCACAGAATAGACGCAGTTGATGTGCTATGATTCCAAGTCGAATGAACGCGGCGACTATCGAAGTGAATCGAAGCGCCTTTTTTCAAGATTTCTGTAGAACCTTCGATCTCGACCGTAATTTCTCCATCAATTATATAGAAGATTTCTTCGCCATGGTGGCTGATGGGCTCCATCCGGTGCCCCGGGGCCTCGTGCACGATGACGGAATGCAGCTTTGAACCTGCAAAGGATGTGGACAGACGCTCATATGACACGTCCGCGTCGGCGACAGAATAAGTCAAACGACTGGCTTCATGCGTGGTTTGAATCGCTGAACTTGGTTGTTCTAGAAAGCTGGTAATTTCAGTTTCAAGAACTGCTGCCAGCGAGGCAAGAGACCCCAAAGAGGGGGCCGTAAGCCCACGCTCTACCTGACTGATGAAGCCGACAGATAGGCCAGCAGCGTCCGCCACTCTTTGCATCGTGAGTTTCAGTTCTTTGCGCCTTGCCCGCAATGCGGCTCCCAGATCGGAGGCAGTATTGTCATTCAATTGGGGATTATTTTTTAGCATAGATAAAAAATTGCATGCACAAAGGATCGCTGTCAACATTTTTTAGTATGGCTAAAGTTAATGCCGCAAAGCGGCTTCGTGCGCATCGCGATTGTTGAGAACGCCGGCGTCGAATGGGCCGTTTGAATTTGACCCGTTCTGACTGGCTCGGATGGCTGGTCTGAGGAAGCGCGCTGCGCCGCCAAAATTTCTTTTCTGCCAGAGCGAGTGATTGCTGCGCTAGCACACGCTGCATCGGAAAAGCTGACATCAAATCTCCTTTTCAACCAGATCGATAATTTGCACGATGAGATCGACGGATTTCACTGGGATGCCATGGCAAGGTAACAAGACCGACGGTGCTGTCGCGGTCAAGAACTCAATTGCCCAGGTTTTGTAAGAACCTGCATCTTTCACGCCATAACGCGGAAAAGTTCCCAACAGGTTCACGCGATCCGCATAGCCTCCCGTAGGGTGGTGTACCGAGCTGAACGCGTCGGTCACAGCTAGGGTGCAATCCACAGGAGACTTCACCTGCAACCAGACTTCCCCCGTTTTAAGGCCATCAGGTTCGTGCAAATCTGCGTTTTCAGGAAGCCTCTCCCGCAATTGATCAAGCACTTCGAACGTCAGTCCGGTCAATTTCTTCAAACGTGGCTGAGCGGCAGCTGAGCAATAGAACGAAGCATGTGGGAAAGCCTCAAGATGGGCTATCAATCCCTTGTTGTGATAGGGGTTGGGGGCCAATATCGCGGTTACTTTTCCCAATTCCTCTTGACGCTGCGCAAGCGCTGTTTCCAGTCCGTTCACCGGGCTGTATAGGCAAAGGCTACCATTGCGTAAGCGGAATATCGTGCAACTTAGTTTATTCGACCTGGCTACATACAAACCGTCGAATCCCTCGATCAATTGGACGTCAGTTGTCATGTGGAGGCTTCCAATTCTGCAACATATCGCACATCAGATCGACGAGGGCGCGCCCCGCCGTTTGGTCTTGATGTATACGGTTCTGTACATGGATGCCCATCACCGCAGACACGAGCGCGGTGGCCAATTGATCAGATGAAATAGAGGTCCGGTTTCCTCGGATCCTTTCCTCATTTTCCAAAGCTTGCAAGAAGTGATCTTTCAACACCGACCAATACGTTCCAGTTGCCTCTGCCAATGCCGGGCTCTGAATCCGTGCGTTCTCAACTCCGGTGTTCACCATAAGACATCCGAACTGACTGGATGTCATCGATCCTGGCGTTACAAGGCCACCGACGAACGAGATGATTTCGGGAATGCCGCCTTCTTTCATGGATGCCATTTCATTCGTGATCGCGGCTTCGCCGTAGTAGTTCAGAGCTTCCAAAAAAAGCCCTTCCTTACCTCCAAATTCTGATCGAATGGCGAATTGGTTGATGCCGGTAATCCGTTCAAGTTCTCGAACGCCAAGGGCTTGGAACCCATGCTGCCAGAAGGCGGTACAGGCTTTCGCGACGGCTTCTTGTCGATCATAGGATTTCGGGCGCGGCATCATTCATTCCATTTGACTTTATCTATACACTCGCATAGATATTGTTTCCATGCAACTGTATAGGAATAACTTCAGATGAGAGATGTGGTTTTCCCTAAGGACAAGCAAGCCAACTACGAAGCATACGGTTACGCTGCGGCGGTCAAAAGTGGCGGGTTTCTTTTTGTATCCGGACAAGTTGGTGTCGACGCGGCAGGGGCTGCGATCATTGATCCAGACACTCAGTTCAACCAGGCATTTACAAACTTGGGTGACGTCCTAAGCGCAGCAGGATGTGGTTTTGATGACGTTGTCGACGTCACCACTTTTCACGTGAGCATGTATGATCACCTCGATGCTTTTTCTACCGCGAAACAGGCTGCCTTTCCGAAGCCTCCGTTCCCGAACTGGACCGCTGTCGGGGTCGTCAATCTCGCGGACCCTAATCTGCTTCTTGAGATCAAAGTCGTCGCCAAGCTATGATGAGCGAGCGAACCAAGTAACCATTCGTCGGCGGCGCAAAGGACCGTCAGGCGGGCCGGATTGCGCCAATTCCTGACTGTTTCAGTCGCAATACGCTTGCCATACGCATGCTGGCAGAGGATTTCAGGCGGTTTTGGTGGCCCTTTCGGGGGGCTACTCTACCGTCACCGATTTCGCCAGATTGCGCGGCTGGTCGACATCGGTGCCTTTGAAGACCGCCGTGTGATAGGCCAGCATCTGGGCGGGCAGGGCGTATAGGATCGGCGCGACGAACGGGTCGACCTGCGGCATCTGCAGTGTCTTCCAGGTGCCGTCAGACGCCGCCTCAAGGCCACGCTGGTCCGAGATCAGCAGCACCTTGCCGGACCGCGCCATCACCTCCTGCATGTTGCTGACGCTCTTGTCGAACAGGGCGTCGCTGGGGGCCATGACGATGACCGGGACGCTTTCGTCGATCAGGGCGATGGGGCCATGTTTCAACTCGCCCGAGGCATAGCCCTCGGCATGTATGTAGCTGATTTCCTTAAGCTTCAGCGCGCCTTCCAGCGCCAGCGGATACATCGAGCCACGGCCCAGAAACAGGATGTCATCGGCCTTGGACAGTTCCGCACAATGGGCGCGCATCTGGTCTTCCAGCGCCAGCGCTTCGGTGATCGCGGCAGGGATATGTTCCAGATGGCTGATCATGCGAGCCTCGGTCCCGGCATCCATATGACCGGTCTGACGCGCCGCTATAATCGCCAGAGAGGCCAGAACCATCAGCTGACAGGTAAACGCCTTGGTCGAGGCCACGCCAATTTCCAGCCCGGCATAGATCGGCAGCGCCAGATCGCTTTCCCGCGCGATGGTCGATGTCGGCACATTGATCACCGACACAATCTGCCCCACCTTCCCGGCGCAATACCGCAAGGCTGCAAGGGTATCCGCGGTCTCACCCGACTGCGAAATGAACACCGCCAGGGTGCGGTCATTTACCGGCGGTTCGCGATAGCGGAACTCTGACGCGACCTCGATTTCCACGGGCAGGCGGGCCTGTTGTTCGAACCAGTATTTGGCCACATGGCAGGCCAGATAGGCGGTACCGCAGGCGACCATGACAATGCGGTCGAAGCGGGTGAAATCAATCTCACCGGCGCGCAGGGCGACACTGCGCCGGTCAGCGCTGATGTAGTGGCTGAGGGCGTAGGAAATGACCGAGGGCTGCTCGTGCATCTCTTTGGCCATGAAGTGTTTATAATTGCCCTTATCGGCATAGACATTCTCGGTCTGGACCGTTGTTTTCGGGCGGCTGACGGCCTGACCGGTTTCGTCATAAACCTGCACGTCTGTCCGGCTAAGCACGGCCCAGTCGCCTTCCTCAAGATAGGAAATCTCTTGCGTCAGGGGGGCCAGCGCCAGCGCGTCCGAGCCGACATACATCTCTCCATCGCCATAGCCGATCGCCAGCGGAGAGCCGCGCCGCGCGGCGATCATCAGATCGTCCTGCCCGTCGAACAGAAAGCACAAGGCAAAGGCCCCCTCCAGCCGGTCAAGCGTGGCTTTTACAGCCTCGGTCGGGGATTTGCCGCTGGCCAGTTCGCTGGCGGTCAGTTGGGCGACGGTTTCGGTGTCGGTTTCGGTGGCAAAGCTATAGCCCTTGGCGGTCAGCTCTTCGCGCAATTCGCGGAAGTTTTCGATGATCCCGTTATGGACCACAGCGATAGGTCCGGCCTTGTGGGGATGGGCGTTAACCTCGTTCGGGGCACCATGGGTGGCCCAGCGGGTATGGCCGATCCCGGCAGTGCCGCGGATCGGGTCGCGCACCAGCGTGTCAGACAGTGCAATCAGCTTACCCACGGCGCGGCGGCGATGCAGGGACCCTTTATGCAGGGTGGCGATCCCGGCGCTGTCATAGCCGCGATATTCCAGCCGTTTAAGCGATTCCAGGATGATCGGGGCGACCTGGTGCTGGCCGAGAATGCCGACAATGCCACACATCAGCCTTTTCCTTTTGCTTTCAACGCACGCAGGCGGGCCATGAATTTTGCCCCCAGCCCGGCCTTGTTCTGTTGACGTGCGCGGCCGAGGGCCAGATCGCCCTCCGGCACATCACCGGTAATGACAGAGCCAGAGCCGATCAGCGCGTCGTCGCCGATCCTGACCGGGGCCACAAGGGCAGAGTTGGAGCCGACAAAAGCACGCGCGCCGATCTCGGTTCGGTGTTTGAAGACACCGTCATAATTGCAGGTGATCGTGCCCGCACCGATATTGGCCGCCGTGCCGATGCTGGCATCGCCAATATAGCTCAGGTGGTTGACCTTCGCCCCTTCGGCGATCTGCGCGGCCTTGACCTCAACGAAATTGCCGATCCGGGCGTCCTCGCCAATCTCGGCCCCGGGGCGCAGCCGGGCAAAGGGGCCAATGGTGGCGCCTTCGCTGATATGGCAGCCCTCAAGATGACAAAAGGCGTTGATGGTGGCCCCGGCTTCGATGGTGACCTCGGGCCCAAAAACGACATTCGGGGCAATGGTGACATCGCGCCCGATCACGGTGTCATGGGCGAAGAAGACGGTTTCGGGTGCGGTCAGCGTGATGCCGTTTTCCAAAGCATCCAGCCGGGCATTGTCCTGAAACACCGCCTCAGCCGTTGCCAGATCCGCGCGGGAATTGACGCCGAGGGTTTCGGCCTCATCACAGGTGACAACGCCGCAGTTCAGGCCCTGACGCTGCGCGATTTCAGCAATGGCGGTCAGATAGTATTCCTGCTGTGCGTTGATGTTATCCAGTTGGTCGACAAGATCGAAAAGAACCTTAGATGATGCGCAAACAACGCCTGAGTTACAAAGGGTTATGGCGAGTTCTTCGGGTGAGGCATCCTTGGCCTCGACGATCGCATGTAACTGATCGCCATCCGCAATCATGCGGCCATAGCGGGCGGGGTCTTCGGCCTCGAAACCCAGAAAAACCACATCCTGTCCGCCCTCGATGGCGCTGGCCATTTCGGTCAGGGTTTCGGTGCGAATAAAGGGCGTGTCGCAGAACAGGACGATGGCCAGACCGTCGAAATCGGACAGCGCGTCCTTTGCCATCCGCACGGCATGGCCGGTGCCCAGCTGTTCTGTCTGCGGTACGCAGATAATGGCCTCATCATGCGAAAGGGCGGCGGTTTCGACGGCCTCAGCCCCGTGGCCGGTCACAACGATTGTGCGGGCCGCCGCGATCCGGTCAGCGGCCTTGAGCGCATGGATCAAAAGCGGCGCACCGGCCAGTTTGTGCAATGCCTTGGGCAGGTCCGAACGCATCCGCGTTCCCTGTCCCGCTGCCAGAATAACCACTGCTGCCTGCATGCCCGTTCCCTTGGTGTTTTCCGGTTCATAGCAGGGGTGTATCGCCACCGCAAAGCCTCTGACGGTTCAGAAATGATTTCAACTCGTTGCAGTCTTGTGGCAGGTAGGGGTCATGCGGGTGGCAGTCTTTGATCTTGATGGGACATTGGCGGATACGTCGGGCGATCTGATCGCGGCGGCGAATGCGTGTTTTGATGAGGATTGGCTGGATCCGGCGAAGGATCAGGCCACTGCTTTTCGCGGCGGGCGGGCCATGCTGCGGCTGGCATTGCAGCGGCAGGGGGCGGTTTCCAATGACAGGATTGAAGCGCTGTTTCCTGAACTTCTGGACTATTACGCCGCCAACATAGACCGCCATACGCGGCTTTATCCCGGAGTGGAGGCCGCATTGGATGCTCTGACCGCTGCGGGATGGACGCTTGCGGTTTGCACCAACAAGCCCGAGGGGCTGGCCGAAACGGTTTTGACCCGTCTGGGCCTGCGCCCCCGCTTTGCTGTGCTGATCGGGGCAGATACCCTGCCGGTGCGTAAGCCTGATCCCGCGCCACTGCTCGAAAGTATTGCACGAAGCGGCGGTGTGCCGGAGCAGGCGGTGCTGATCGGCGACACGGATACGGACCGCAACACCGCCAAGGCTGCAAACGTGCCGTGCATTCTGGTGACCTTTGGCCCGTTGGGTCGCACGGTCGATGAGTTGTCGCCCGAGGGGTTGCTGGATGACTACAGCGCTTTGCCCGATATGCTGGGCAGGATGATCGACCAGGCAAAGCTCTGAGAACCGCCACGCCGCAAAGCCCCTCGGCCAATTAGAGCGTTGTTTTTAAGCCGTGACCGGGATCCAGATTTCCACCACCCCGCAGCCCGTCTGGGGATCGAAGCGTTTGTCGTAAAGCTCAAAATCCGGCGCACCCGACGGGTCCAGGCCCGCATCAGAAAGACTTTTGTTCCAGATCGTATAAACCGTCTTGGGCATGTCCGAGATATGGCCCGAGTGGGTGAAAACGGCATAACGCCCCTCGGGCAGATCAACTGATGCAAAGCCCTCTGTCTGCCCCTTGGCTTCGATCCCTGCCAGATAGCTGAAGTTTCCGGCCTTATCTACATTATAGCAGACACCGTAGGCGGTGCCGATCACGCTGCCGTTGACCTCGTCCTCGCGCGTATTGAAGTCCTGCCAGAGGCCGGGGATTGCGCTGATGTTTTCAAAGCTGCAATCTGCGCTAAGTCCTACGACGCGAAAGGCATCACGGGTCTCTATCCGAGGTTTGGCAACCTCTACGATCATGTCTTTTTTCATTTGTAAGGGCTCCATCCGTGTAAGTGATGACAAGGACCGTGCCTGGCGGACGGTGCTTGGCAGCACGCCAAAGTACCGGGCAAAGGCACGGGTGAAAGCCTCGTGAGATGCATAGCCGGTATCGAGCGCGACCTGCAGGATATCACTATCCCCTTTGGCAAGCACATCTGCCGCCTTGGACAGGCGGCGGGCACGGATATAGGTCATGATCGACATTCCGCTTGTCTGCTGGAACGCTCTGCACATGTGGTGCTGACTGACGGCGCAAATGTCCGACAGGCGCGCCAGGGTCAGAGGTGCGTCCAGATGGGCTTCGATCTGCCATATAAGCCGGTCGAAAAGGGCCATGATGATCTCCGGTCTTTCGGCTTAGGACTATGGCGCAGCGATACGGAGGGCGCTTGATCGTATTTGAGGTTCTGGGGTGCGGATGTTGCAAATCGGGAGTGATCTTGGGGATGGTCGTTCCTGCGAATGGCACCTCAACGACTAAACATCGTTTAACCCGGTCAAGACTGTTGGCATGCCAATTCTAGGTTCGGTTGCGACCATCGAAGAACAGGCTTGCCTCTGCTGCGGCCTGTTTCAGGGCTTTGGATTTGTTGACGGTTTCCTGGAACTCGGCCTCCGGGTCGCTGTCATAGACAACGCCGCCTCCCGCCTGCACGTAAAGGGTCTGGTCCTTGATGACGGCTGTGCGCAGGGCGATGCAGATATCCATATCGCCGCTGGCCGAGAAATAGCCGACACCGCCGCCATAGACGCCGCGTTTTTGGACCTCTAACTCGTCAATGATCTGCATGGCGCGGACCTTGGGCGCACCAGACACCGTACCGGCGGGCAGACCGGCCAGCAGGGCGGAGAGGGCGTCGTGATCTTCGGACAGCTCTCCTTCGACGTTCGAGACGATATGCATCACATGGCTGTAGCGTTCGATGATGAACTGCTCGGTCGGGGTGACGGTCCCGATCTTGGCGACCCGCCCGACATCGTTGCGGCCCAGATCCAGCAGCATCAGATGTTCGGCGCGTTCCTTGGGGTCGGCCAGCAGGTCAGCCTCCAGCGCTTTGTCCTCGGCGGGGGTGGCGCCGCGCGGGCGGGTGCCTGCGATGGGGCGGATGGTGACCTTGCGTTCCTGCACCTGCACCAGGATCTCGGGGCTGGCACCGACCACCTGAAACCCGCCGAAATTGAAGTAGAACATATAGGGGGAGGGGTTGGTGCGTCGCAATGCGCGGTACAGCGCAAAGGGCGACAGATCAAAACGCTGCGACCAGCGCTGTGATGGCACCACCTGAAAGATATCGCCAGCCTTTATGTACTCTTTGGCCTTTTCCACCATCTCAAGATATTGCGCGTGGCTGGTGTTTGAGACCGGTGGCTCGGCCTCGACCAGATCGCCCATATCGCGGCGCTCCGTCACGGCGGGGCGGTCAAGATCGGCGACGGCGTTCATCACCCGTTCAGCCGCCTGCGCAAAGGCGGCGCGGGCGGGCGTTGTGCCATCGTTCCAGACCGGGCTGATCACGATAACCTCCCCCTTCACGCCGTCGACCACAGCGATGATGGTAGGGCGCATCATGATGGCGTCGGGCAGGGAGAGCGGATCGGGGTTGATATCCGGCAGATCTTCGACCAGGCGGATCATGTCATAGCCGAGATAGCCGAACAGACCGGCAGCAATCGGCGGCAGGTCGCCCGGCAGGTCGATGCGGCTTTCGGCAAGGACCCGGCGCAGAGAGGTCAGCGGATCGTCCGCATCGTCCACAAACGCGGCCATATCGTAGCGAGCGGTCCGGTTGAGTGCGGCGGTCTTGCCCTGGCATCGCCAGATCAGATCCGGTTTCATGCCGATGACAGAATAGCGTCCCCGCACCTCGCCGCCGGTGACACTTTCCAGAACAAAGGCATTGTCCTGCCCGCCCGCAAGCTTTTGCATCAGCGAAACCGGCGTATCCAGATCAGCCACCAGGCGCGTCCAGACAACCTGATTGTCGCCGCGCTTATGCGCGGCTTCGAAGTGATCGAATTCGGGGAACAGCCGCACTATCGCATCTGTGACAGAGTTTGGTCGATCAGCGTTTCGTTGATCGACACACCGGCTTCGTTCTGCACGCCTTGTGTGAAACCAAAGAACATATCACGCGCCGCATCATTGGCGATGCGCCCCTGAATAGCGTTGAACTCCGCTTTGTTATCCTCGGCCTCGGGGTCGTAGGGGGTGACCTCGGTCAGGTTCAGAAGGAAGGTGCCGGTGATATCTTCCAGCACCCGGGTCTCGCCAGCTTCCATATCGAACAACTCGTCAGTGGAGGTCGGGGGCATGTCACCGCGCTGATCGCGGCGGCGCAGGGGGGCCTCACCAATGGTCAGTTCAATCCCCTCGTCCTGCAGAACGGCGGCGAGTGTTTTGTCTTCGGTGACCAAAGCGGCAATCCGCTCGGCCTCTTCGCGCATCAGGCGCTGGCGGGTCACATCCTCCCAGTCGGCGCGGACCGCATCCGTGACATCCTCAAGCGGCGGCAATTCCGAGGCGATCACCTCGTCCACCCGCAGTGCGGCAATGCCGTTGTCCTGTAAATCGAACAGGATCGGATCTTCGCCCACTTCCTGGCCAAAGGCTTGCTGACGCACGGACTGGTCTGCGACCAGACCTTCGCCGCCCGTTTCGACCACCTCAAGCGTTGTCAGCACCATATCTGTGTCTGCCGCGATCTCTTCCAGCGGCGTGCCACCGGCCAGTTCATTGCGTGCCGGTTCGATATTGCTGGAGATCACCTCGCCCACGCGGCGGCCAGCCATCAGTTGGCGCAGTTCTTCCTGCGCGTCCTCGAATGGCACGGTATGCGCACCCAGAATGGCATTCAGACGATAGAGAGCCGCCCCAAGATCGGTTTTGACAGGGCCGATCAGGCCGGGATCGGCGGCGGCAAAGATAGCCTCCCCCGAGGCGCCGCTGATATCTTCGCGGCGCAGGCTGCCCATTTCCAGTTCTGCCGGGCTCAGGTCGCGTTCCGCACCGATCTCGGTAAAGGTGGCTTCTTCGCCTTCGATCCGGGCCTTTGCGGCCTTGGCCATTTCCATGTCGGGAAATACGATGCGATCGACAATCCGCCGCTCTGGCTGATCATAGGTTGCCAGATTGGCCTCGTATTCGGCGCGCAGTTCATCCTCGGGGATGTCCATCGTCTCGATCATCACGGTTGGTTGCATGGCAACGATGGTGATCTTGCGCGTCTCGACCGTGCGGTAGGTTTCTTTGTTTTCATCGTAAAAGGTCTGAAGCTCTGCCTCTGTTGGTTCGGGCAATTCGGTGACCCGATTAGCAGGGACCAATGCGATGGCATAGCTGCGTTCTTCGCCAGCATGGCCCAGCAGCGTGCGCGCCATGATATCGGGCATATCCACGCCGCCGCTGATCCCGGCCTCCAGCAGGGTTCGGGCCAGATCGGCACGCAGGCGATCCTCGAACACGCTTGCGCGCAAGCCAGAGTTTTCCAGCGCCAGGTCATAGGACAGTTTATCAAACTCGCCCGATGGTCCGCGGAATTCGCGCCGTTTCACCAATTCGTTGCGCAATTCTTCATCACCGGCTGACAGGCTTAGCGTTTCGGTTTGCTGATCCAGCGCGGCTTGTGTCACCAGTTGACCTACGACCATATCGTCAACGCCCAGCGTCCGCGCCTCTTCCATCGTCAGATTGCGGCCCAGCCGTTGGGAAAACTCTCCGGTGGACAGGCGCATGGACCGCGCAAAGTCGCTGCGCGAGACGGTTTGATCACCAACGGTTGCGACATTCTGGCTGGACAGGCCTGAGGCGACAGAGACCAACTCGTACCCGCCCAGCCCAATTACCGCAGCGATCATCACAATCCAAAGAAATACGCCTGAAGCGCCTTTTTTTCCGCTGCCGCGAAACAGGTTCAGCATGTTGTTCGGTCCATATCGCAAGGGCGCATTTGTTGCGCGTTGACGGCTTTTCTAAGGTGCGGGGCCAGCCGGTGCAAGAGGCAGGCGCTTGACCTTGCCGCGCCCGCCCGCAATAGAGGGCGTCATGGCCGAGCCTCCACTTCTGACCCTGTCCGATATCGCGCTGAGTTTCGGCGGCAATCCTTTGTTCACCGATATATCCCTGGCGGTGCAGCCGGGCGACCGTTTGTGCCTGGTCGGGCGCAACGGATCGGGCAAGTCGACTGTGCTGAAGATCATCGCCGGTCTGGTCGAGGCCGATGACGGCACCCGTTTCGTGCAGCCGGGCCGCGCGGTTGCTTATATGGAGCAGGACCCGGATTTTTCCGGTTTTGCCAGCCTGCGCGACTTCGTTGTGAACGGGCTGCCCGAGGCCGAGACTTACCGCGCCGATATTGCCCTTGAGGGGGTACAGCTGAACGGAGAGCTTGCGCCCGATGCTGCCAGCGGAGGCGAACGCCGCCGCGCGGCGCTGGCGAAACTGATCGCATCGGATGCCGATCTTTTGCTGATTGACGAGCCGACCAACCATTTGGACATCCGCGTGATCGACTGGCTGGAGGGGCATTTGCGCCAGACGCGTCAGGCCTTTGTGCTGATCTCGCATGACCGGGCATTCCTGCGGGCGCTGTCGCGCGCGACGCTGTGGCTGGATCGTGGTGTCTTGCGGCGGATGGAAAAGGGCTTTGATGCGTTTGAAGCCTGGCGTGACAAAGTCTTCGAGGAGGAAAATCAGGAGCGCCACAAACTCAACCGTCTGATCAAGGCCGAGGCCCGCTGGGCGGTCGAAGGCATCTCGGCGCGGCGCAAGCGCAATATGGGCCGTGTCCGGCGCTTGCAGGATTTGCGGGCCGAGCGTGCGGCGCAGATCCGGCGCACCGGTGTGGGGGCCATGGCGCTGGAGACGGCGACCACGTCTGGCAAGCTGGTGGTCGAAGCGGAGGAGATCTCTAAGACCTACGGGGATCGGACGGTGGTCCGGGATTTCTCGCTGAAAATTCAGCGCGGTGACCGGGTGGCGCTGATCGGGCCGAATGGGGCTGGCAAGACCACATTGCTGAAAATGCTGACGGATGAGTTGGCGCCGGATACCGGGCGGGTGCGTCTGGGCACCAAATTGCAGCCGGTGGTGTTTGATCAGAACCGGGCGGCGATCAACGGTGACATTTCGCTGTGGGATGCCCTGGTGTTGGACCCGGATCTGGCGGCCTCAGGCCGGAGTGATCAGATCATGGTGCGCGGTGCGCCGCGGCATGTGGTGGGGTATCTGAAGGATTTTCTGTTCTCGGACCAGCAGGCGCGCGGGCCGGTATCGGCCCTGTCCGGCGGGGAAAAGGCGCGGCTGTTGCTGGCCAAGCTGATGGCAAAGGACAGCAATTTCCTGATCCTGGATGAGCCGACCAACGATCTGGACATTGAAACGCTGGACCTGTTGCAGGAACTGATCGACGACTATCCCGGCACCGTGCTGCTGGTCAGCCATGACCGCGATTTCATTGACCGGGTGGCGACCACGACCATCGCCATGGACGGGCAGGGCGGGGCGGTGGTTTATGCTGGTGGGTATTCGGATTGCCTGTCGCAGCGCGGCTCGCAAGCTGACGCGGCAGAGCGACCTGCCGGTAAATCTGCGAAGAAACCGGAAAAGACGGCCACAAAACCCAAAGCGCAGGCGTCCGGCCTCAGCTTCACCCAGAAACACCGGCTAGAGGCGCTGCCTGCAGAAATGGACCAGCTGTCTGCCGATATTGCCAAGCTGGAAACCCTGCTGGCCGACCCGGACCTGTTCACCCGCGATCCGGCTAAATTTCAAAAAGCCACCGACGCGCTGGTCCAGCGGCAGGAAAAGCTGATGGCGGCCGAGGAAGAATGGCTTGAGCTGGAAAGCCTGCGTGAGGCCGGGGATTGAGATCGGGCGCAACGCATCCCACATGAAGGCACTAAAGCGTTTCGGGATAAACCTAAGACACAAGCTTATCCCGAAACGCAGTGATAAGCCGATAGGGTGTACGCGTTTCGATTTTATGCGATGTCTCAAGGTAAACTCGAAACGCTTTAACAGGGGCGGCTGGTGTCGAAGGGCTGAGACTTTCCCCAAGTGTTCGCCAAACCGTAAAGCGCAACTTGTAGGGTGGGTTTTAACCCACCCTACCCGGCGAGCGCTATAGCAGCCGCCAATAGTCGATAGGCTGGTCAAGACCGCTATCGTGCTGCACTTTTCCCTGACGGTCTATCACATAGATGGCTGGCGAATACTGCTGGCCCAGATATGTTGCGAGCATCATGTCTTCGTCCAGCAACACGCGAACCGGAATACCCTGACCACGCACGAAATCTTCGACCTTTTTCCAATGCAGGGTTGAGCCGTGCAGTGTCTCGTCCGTCACCACGATGGGCGGGTTGATGTGGTTTAGGAAATGGTGCGACATGCGGGCGTAGTTCAGCATGAACTCGGCATAGGGTCCGTTGGCACGGTAGGAGGGCATGACGCAAACCGGGGTCAGCTCATGCGCGCCGGCTGCTATCAGTTGCGCCAGGGATACATATCCCGCCCGCTCCATCCTTGGCAGCTCGATATCCAGCGAAATATACAAGGCATCATCCTCGTCTGCGACATCGGGCTGAAAGACACCCTGATCAAGCAAAAGCCTGTTCAGACGCTCCATTCTTGACTGATTGTCCCGAAACGCCTGCGCAAAGCACTGCTGCCTGTGTTGAGGGTCATCAGACAACATACCGATGTAGTAATGCGTCAGGGTATGGTAGTTGACGGTCTCGTTGTCCATGCCGTCCGTTGCGTAGGACATGATGCTTTTGTGGGCCAGCGCAAGTTTGCTCTTATGATAGTTGATGATGCCGTCGAACAGAACCGCTGGCGTGTTGTCGTTTGCCTGACGCAGGATCATGTTGATGATGCCGGCGATCACCTTGTTGGGTTTAAGGAGCGCGACAGCCTCTTCCAGATGAGACATGTGATCGCGTTCCCACAACATGATCAGGTAGTCGTAATTTTGGGTGCCGGGGCAGGGGTCGTGATCTGATACTCATCACCGCTGGTTTCGGATCGGCAGAGGTAGGTGTAGGCGTGTGGCAGCGCAATCTCGGCGAAATTATCATCCTGATTTTCCTTCAGCCGCGCGTGGTGGGCTGACGCATCCTCTCTGTTGATTGTCAGAACGACGTCGCCGACCGCCGCTGGTCCCATATATGGGCTGGCCAGCAGCTCTGAAATTACAAGCGATTGATTTGACATTATATTTATAGCCCCCAGCTACGGTTTGGCGGGACGCTACCGAGAAAACAGGTCTTCGCATAGACAAGGTTTTGACGAGCTTGTGATGCGTGGTGAATGCGCCGCAGGTTATATCGGTGCTGTAACAGTTCAGGACCACCATGCGCTTATTTTCAATCCTTGCTGTGATGCTTTGGATGTCCGGGGCTGCACAGGCCGATGCACCCTGCCTGGAACAGGACCCTTGCGCCCTTGGCGACCGGTCCTATCATGTGAAACTGCCCGATGACTGGGACGGGGTCAGCCCGATGCCGGTGATGCTGCATTTTCATGGTTGGGGGCGGCAGGGCACGTTGATTGTGAAGCATTCCCGCATTTCAGGGGCAACGCGGCGCGCTGGTGTGCTGCTGCTGGCTCCGAACGGTCTGGGCAAAAGCTGGAACTTCTGGAATGGCGGGGCACAGGATGTGGCCTTTGCCGAAGAGGTCCTGGCCGATGCGGCCAAGCGCTGGCCGATTGATCGGGGCCGTATCTATGTCTCGGGCTATTCCTATGGGGCGGCGATGGCCTGGCGGTTTGCCTGTCAGTCGCGGGTTCCGGTCGCGGCCTTGCTGGCGGTGTCTGGGACGTTGCGGCAGGATGAGGATTGCGCAGGACCGGTTGAGGTGCGCCATGTCCATGGCTTGCGCGACACAGTGATGGATTTCCCAATAGGGCCGGGCGGGGATGTGACCTATCCGGTGGCCTTGTGGCGGCGGGAGAATGGGTGTCTGGGACAGCCGGATCAGATCGCCGACTGGCAGGTGACGGAGCGGGATGTGTTCACCCGGCATGTCTGGCAGAGATGTAGCTCGGGCCGGGAGGTGCGCTTGGATGTGCATAAACGCGGCCACTTTATCCCGCGCGGCTGGCTCAAGCGGCAGTTGGAGGAATTGCTGGCCGCAGGTGGATAAGGCCAGCTTGTGCCTTTGGACAAACCCAAAGACGCTTGCGTCAAGACGTTATGCCGGATCAGATCTGGACGCGTCCTTACAGTGGTCTAAATCTAATCCCCGATGACCAGTCTTAAAACGCTCTCCAAGGATATCGCGGATTGCCGGCTTTGTGCCGACCGGTTTGCGGCCACAGTCACCGGGCACGCCCCGCGTCCTGTGTTCTGGCCCTCGGCAACGGCGCGTATTCTGGTCTCGGGGCAGGCCCCGGGGATGCGGGTGCATGAGACAGGGGTGCCGTTCAATGACCGGTCGGGCGATCGGCTGCGTGACTGGATGGGGCTGGACCGGGCGCAGTTCTATGACCGTGATCTGGTGGCGATCCTGCCGATGGGATTTTGTTTTCCGGGCTATGACGCCAAGGGCTCGGACCTGCCGCCGCCGCCGGTTTGCGCCAAAACATGGCGGCAGCCCGCGTTGGAAGCTATGCCGCAGATCAGGCTGCATTTGCTGGTCGGCGGGTATTCGCAGCGTTGGCATCTGGGCAAGGGTGCTGTGACGCAAACGGTTGCGGGCTGGCGGGATCACCTGCCGGGTACCCTGCCGCTGCCGCATCCCAGCTGGCGCAATACCGGCTGGCTGAAAAAGCACCCTTGGTTCGAGGCAGAGGTGCTGCCCTGGTTGCGCGCCCGCGTGGCAGAGCTTATCTCAAAGCCATGACACCGCTTGACCAAGCCATGGCCGCCCGCGACGGCAGCGAAGCTGCCGAGATGGCATTCTATGCCGCCCTGCAGACCGCCGAGATGTTTCTGGTTCTGGAAGAGGAACCCGAAGCCGACACTATCCGGCCGCTTTTGTTGCAGACCGGCGAAGCTGAGGTCGCGCTTGTTTTTGATCAGGCGGAAAGGCTTGCGGCATTTCTGGGCCAGCCCGGTGCCTTTGTCTGTCTGGCCGGGCGGCAGGTCACAACGATGCTGGCGGGTCAGCGGCTGGCGCTGGGTGTCAATCTGGGAACGGCGCAGGAGACCTTGCTGAGCAGTGAGGAAATCGACTGGCTGGCGGGGTTAACCCCACCTGAGGCTGAGATCACAAAGGATTTGCCTGGGACGATCCGCCCGCCGCAAGGGGTGTCTGAGGCGGCTTTGGCATCCCTTGATACCCGTTTGGCGCAATATGGGGGACCCGGACGCGGGGCGTGGTTGGTGGACGCGGTGCGCGGCGGGCAAGGCTCCCCTTTGGTGGTCATTGCGGGTTTGCCGCCTGAGGCCGAGGCCGGGTTGGCGGCGGCTTTGACAGAGGCGGCTCAGTTCGCCGGTTTGGAGATGCTGGAACTGGCTTTCGTGGCGGCAGATGCGCCCGTTTTGGAGCGGTTGAAAGCGACGGGTTTGCAGTTTGACATGGATTTGCAGGATGGGCCGCAACATCGGGACGGCCCGCCCAAGTTGATCTGAAGCTATCGGTCGCTTAATACCCACGCTCCCGGTCCACGACATGCAGCAGGGGCAGGCCACGCTGATCGCGCGCGATGTTTCTGGCCACCACCTGTGCCGCCGTATCCGGCCGTGTGGCGGAGGCGATATGCGGCGTCACCGTAACCTTGGAATGCGCCCAGAACGGATGGGCTGAGGGCAGGGGTTCTTCCCGGAACACGTCGAGGGTGGCATGGCCCAGGGCACCGCTGTCGAGGGCTGTGACCAATGCCTCGTCATCAATCAGGGGGCCGCGCCCGGGGTTGATGATCACCGCCCCTTTGGGCATCAGCGCCAGCCGGTCCGTATCAAGCAGGTTCCATGTCTCGGGCGTCAGGGGCAGCAGAAGAACCAGGATTTCCGAGCTGCGCAGGATCGCCTCCAGCCCTTCTGAGCCGGACAGGCAGTCCACACCGTCGATCTGATGCGGACGGCGGCTCCAGCCAGACACCTCAAAGCCCAGCCCGGCCAGTGCGGTCGAGCAACAGGTGCCCAATGCCCCCAGCCCCAGAATGCCGACACGTCGGTTGCGTGCCAGCGGGGACAAGGGCTGTTGCCGCCAGATGCCGTCCTGGTTCAGGATATCAGCGTCGATATTCAGATGGTGGCGCAGCACATGGGCGGTGACCCAGTCGCGCATGCCTTCCTCAAGTCCCGGATCAACCATACGGCAGAGCGGTTGTGTCAGGCTGTCATTGGTCACGATCCGTTCCACCCCGGCCCACAGGCTGAGAACCGCGCGGCAATTGGTGAAGGGCGTAAAATCCGCCAGCCCGCCGGAGGGGGCATAGACAACATAGTCGATGGTCTCAGGCGCATCACATTCCAGCAGGATATTCGCCTCGACCCCCGCCTCCTGCAGGGCTTTTGGCAATGTCTCGGCATAGTCGTCCCAGGTGCCTGGGCGCGCGGAAAACAGGATATTCAGCATTATCGGGGCCTGTGTATATGTGCACTTTGTATCAGGCCGAAAGCCCCCAGCAGCACCAGCATCGCGGTGCCACCGTAAGAGACCAGCGGCAGGGGAACCCCGACGACCGGGATCACGCCCATAACCATGGCCATGTTGACGGCGAAAAAGAAGAAGAACGTGGCCGCAATCCCGCCGGTCAACAAGGCGCCGAACCGGTCGCGATTGCGCATCATGGAGACCATCGCGAAAATCACGATCAGCAGATAAAGCGCCAGCAGAGAGATTGAGCCGACAAAGCCGAATTCCTCGGCCAGGGTGGTGAAGATGAAATCGGTATGCTTTTCGGGCAGGAAGGACAGTTGCGTTTGCGTGCCTTCCATGAAGCCCCGCCCTGACAACCCGCCGGAGCCAAGGGCGATCTTGGACTGGGTGATGTGATAGCCAGCGCCTGTTGGTTCAAGGGACGGGTCCAGAAACACCTCAATCCGCCGATATTGATAATCCTTCAGGATTTGCCAGTCAGTGCCGCGGCTTTGCATCACCAGCGTAACCAGCCCGATCGCCGATGCGATGCCAACGCCGAAATACCAAAGGGAGACACCGGCCAAAAACATCACCACGGCGGCCCCTGCACCCAGCAGGATAGCCGTGCCCAGATCAGGCTGTTTCAGCACCAGCGCCATGGGGATCAGGGTCAGGATCACAGGCGGGATCAGCCAGAGCGGGTGTGAAACTTTCTTGGGATCAAGCCAGTCATAGTAAAGTGCGAGTACCATGACCAAGGCGATCTTCATCAACTCGGACGGTTGCAGCACCATGAATTTAAGGTCAATCCAGCGCTGCGCGCCCATGCCCACATGGCCAAACAGTTCGACATAAAGCAACAACAGCACGCCAACCAGATAGGCTATGGGGGTGATGTTGCGCCAAAACCGGATATGGATCAGCCCGACGATCATCATGATCACAAGACCGGCCGCAAAGCGCTTCATCTGCGGTTCGGCCCAGGCGTCCAGACGCCCGCCTGCCACGGAATAGAGCATCATGAACCCGACGCAGGCGACAGCACTTGGAAGCAGCACCAACGCCCAGTTAACATGCAACAGCTTGCGCCATCCGGTCGGCAGCTGTCGGTGGGATTGATCCAGAAAGCTCATGCGCGGTCGCTTCCGCTGCGGGGGCCGGTTTCTGGTGGGGTCTCCGGCTCTGCCTCGCGCTGCTGTTCGATGGCTGGGCGCAGATTGGCTGGATAGGCTGACAGGGGGGCTGGCCCCTCATAGAGGGCGTGCATCATGATGTCACGGGCGATTGGCGCGGCCGCGACCGATCCGCCGCCGCCATGTTCAACCACAACTGCCGTTGCATAGCGTGGTTTGTCAAAGGGGGCATAGCAGACAAACAATGCGTGGTCGCGCCGTTCCCAGGGCAGGTCCTTGTTGCGCGTGACACCCCGGGCGCGTTCCTCTTTCGTGATGATGCGTACCTGCGAGGTGCCGGTTTTGCCTGCCATGCGGTTTTCCGGATCAACGATGCGGGAACGATATCCCGTGCCGCGCCGGGTATTGACCACCTGATCCATACCTATGCGTGCATGGCCCAGATTTTGCGGGGCGATCCCCAGATCGGCCATTTCCGGAACTGGCAGAGGCGCACCATCAAGGGCGCGCACCAAACGCGGCATCACGACCTTGCCGGTGGCGATACGGGCGGTCATGACGGCCAGTTGCAGTGGCGTGGCCAGCACAAAGCCCTGACCGATCCCGGAATTCAGGGTGTCACCGATCAGCCAATCCTCGTCCCGCGTGCGTTTTTTCCAATCCCGGGTCGGGGTCAGACCCTCATGGATCGCGGGCATGGGCAGATCATAGCGCACGCCGATCCCAAGGCGGTTGGCCATCTTCGTGATCTCATCAATTCCGACCCGGCGCGCGATGTCATAGTAGAACACATCGCAGCTGCCCTTCAGGCTTTCGTGCAGATCGACATGGCCGTGCCCGCCGCGCCGCCAACAATGGAAGCGGCGATTGCCAAGCTGGTAATGCCCGGGGCAATAGACGGTTTCGTTCGGGTTCAGCACCCCGGCCTCAAGGGCCGCCAGTAACACCACCATCTTGAAGGTGGAGCCGGGCGGATAGGCCCCTGACACCGCCTTGTTCGACAGCGGCCGGTGATCGTCATTCAGCAGCGCATTCCAGTCCGGTAACGAGATGCCGAAGACAAAGGCGTTGGGGTCAAAGGACGGGGCCGAAGCGCTGGCCATGATATCCCCGGTTTGAACGTCGAGCACGACAGCGGCGGCGCTTTCATCGCCCATCCGGCGAATGGCGTATTCCTGCAGCTTTGCGTCAATGGTCAGGTGCATGTCCTGACCCGAGGTGCCTTCGGTCCGGCCCAGTTCGCGCATGATCCGGCCTGCGGCATTGACCTCAATCCGGCGGTTGCCTGCCTTGCCGCGCAGGTCATCCTCGGACTTCAGTTCAACACCGGTTTTGCCGATCTGAAAATCCGGTACTTGGGTCAGCACCGGGTCGGGATCGGGAATGCGTTCCAGATCACGGTCCGAGACGGGGCCGACATAGCCGACGATATGCGCGGTCGTATCCTTGAGCGGGTAGGCGCGGGTCAGGCCGACCGCGGGTGATATGCCCGGCAGGGCAGGGGCGTTGGCCGCGATGCGGGCCACGTGATCCCAGTCAAGATGCTCGGCCACCGTGATTTCCACATGGCCGGGGCGCTTGGTTAGTTCTTTCAACGCCTTGTCGCGCTCTTCCTCAGTCAGCGGTATCAGGCGCGCCAGACGATCAAGTGCTGTCGCCGGATCGCCAGCTTGCTCACGCACCATGGTGACGCGGTAATTCTGTTCGTTCACCGCCAGTTGCGATCCGTTGCGATCAAAGATCAGACCGCGCGCCGGGGCCAGAAGGCGAATATTGATGCGGTTTTCTTCGGCCAGCAGTCGAAATGTATCGGCCTGTTCGACCTGCAATTGCCGCATGCGCAAGCCAAGACCGCCAATCACAAGAAACTGGAAGCCGAGCAGCATAGTGCCGCGCCGGGTCATGCCCGGTTTCTTTTTCTCGGGCGCCCTCATCCAACCCGCCCCAAACGGAAAGATTCCTTCGGCTTCGGCGCCCTGATATAAAGCACGTAATGCAGGAACAGCACGATAAGCGGATAGCTCAGGACGGTCAGCGTGAAAAACTCAAGCATGCGCGCACCGCTGGGCTGGGGAACCAGTGCCAGAGACAGAACCAGCCATTGCAGCACCAGAGCAATGGAAAAGACGCTGATAAATGTCAGATACTCCACGATAAAATGCTGGCGGCGCAGCACCACAGATTGCCCGCGAAAGAACTCCGACGCGATTAAGCCAAGCAATGCCCATAACCCGACCGGGCGGCCCAGAATGAAGTCGGCCAGCAGCAACAAGGGCACCAGCAGCAGAATGGGCAGCGTATCGGGGCGGCGCAACAGCCATGCGGCCATCAGCGCGAACAGGATATCGGGTAGGGCCATTGCATCGGCCTGCAACTGCAGGGGCATCAGCGGAAACAGGATCGCCAGAGCAGCCAAAAACACAAACAATGCTGACTGTGCCGGGGCGGGAAGCCAAGCGTCGGTCATTGCGTCACCGTGCTGTCTTCGGCCAGTTCATCTGCGCCGATGTCTTCAGGACGGAGCGGGCCGATCAGATCGCCCGCACCGGTTATCGTTTCGCTCCGGCCAGGGCGCAGAACGCGGATGAATTCCAGTCTGCGATAATCCGCCGCCAGCCGCACCCGCAGCCGACCGTCCTGTGCCACGGCAACTGTGCCGATCAGGATATCGGGGGGCAGCACGCCACCATCGCCCGAGGTGAAAACCCGGTCGCCTGGCTGCAACTCTTCGGGGTCTTCGATGAACTCCAGCAAAGGGGCGTTGGTGTTGTCGCCGGTCAGCAAGCCGCGCTGACCCGAGCGGTCGACAATGATCGGAATGCGGGAGTTGATGTCGGTCAGCAGGATAACGCGCGAGGTCCGCTCCCCTACACCAGAAATGCGGCCCACCAGACCCAGCCCGTCCACCGTGGCCGACCCGTCCTGCACGCCGTCAATTCGCCCGATATTCAACAGACCGGACTGCCGAAACGGGCTGCCGGTATCGGCCAGCACTTCGCCCGAGATGAAGCTGAGGCGCGGCGACAGGCGCACATTGTTCAATGCCCGCAAACGCGCGTTCTTTTCCTCAAGCTGCAGGGCAGCCTCGCGCCAGCCTTTCAGGCGCTGGATTTCCCGGCGCAACTCGCGGTTCTGAACGTAAAGATCGTCCATCGTCTGATAGTCGGAAAAGAGATTTGAGACATAGGTGACCGGGTTGATGGTCCAGTCAAAGCTTGGGCGGATGGCATCAAGGATGGCGATGCGGATATTCTCGACCCGTGGATTGTCGATGCGCCACAGAACAAAGATGCCCAGCAACAGCACGGAAAACCCGACCAGCAGTATTCGCCGGATCGAGCGCCACATCGCCGAAGCCTGGTCGTTACCTGTTGCCAATCAACCGTGCCTTTCCCTGCCGCGCATCCCGCGTCAGTCGTTAAAGTCTAGCACATGTTTGAGCTGTTGCTCATATTCCAGCGATTTTCCGGTGCCAAGGGCCACGCAGTTCAGCGTTTCATCGGCCACGGAGATCGCCAGCCCGGTCTGTTCGCGCAAGGCCAGATCCAGATCGCCCAGCAGCGCACCGCCACCGGTCAGCATGACGCCGCGGTCGACGATATCGGCTGCCAGATCGGGCGGGGTGGATTCCAGTGCGGTCATCACCGCCTCGCAGATTTGCTGCACCGGTTCGGCCAACGCTTCGGCCACCTGAGCCTGCGTGACCTCGGTTTCCTTGGGCACACCGTTCAGCAGATCGCGGCCCCTGATATCCATGGATTGGCCGCGCCCGTCATCCGGCATACGTGCCGTCCCGATGGAGGTCTTGATCCGCTCTGCCGTTGCATCGCCCACCAGCAGGTTATGCTGGCGGCGCAGATAGCTGACAATCGCCTCATCCATGCGGTCGCCGCCCACGCGGACGGAGCGAGCATAGACGATGTCCCCCAGGGACAGAACCGCAACCTCGGTCGTGCCGCCGCCAATATCGACAACCATGTTGCCGGTCGGCTCGGTGATCGGCATTCCGGCGCCGATGGCCGCGGCAATCGGTTCGGCCAGAAGACCAACCTTGCGCGCGCCTGCCTGTTCGACAGAGGACCGGATCGCCCGTTTCTCAACCGGTGTGGCACCATGCGGCACGCAGACCAGAACCTTGGGTTTGGCCCAGGACCCGCCCTTGTGGACCTTGCGGATAAAGAACTTGATCATCTCTTCCGCGACGTCGAAATCCGCGATCACCCCATCGCGCATCGGCCGGATCGCCTCGATCGAGCCTGGGGTCCGGCCCAGCATCAGTTTGGCGGCTTCGCCCACGGCCAGAACATTCTTGCGCCCGTCCTTGACCTGATAGGCGACCACCGAAGGTTCGTTCAGAACGATCCCCTTGCCCTTGACATAGACCAGTGTGTTCGCTGTGCCGAGGTCGATGGCCATATCTGCTGAAAACAAGCCTGAAAGTGAACCAAACATTCCGTTGCTGCCCCGCTGCCTTGCGGCATGATATTGTTGCTGACTGCTGCTATTGCCCTTTGAAAACTGTGTATACGCTTCTGTTTGAGGGGCTGCAAAGGGAAGTTGTTAGAAATGGACTGATCTGAGCGGTGAACCTCCAACGAAAGCGCGTTACACCTTGAGAATTTGGCCTGTATCGACCTATATATCCCGCGGTAACGCCCCGAAGTGACCTCGAAACGCGAACCTGGCGGCGGTGTTCTGAAAACCTGTGCTCAATGGGGAGGGTTGGAGGCGGATCGCGGATGATCGCGCTCTGCGCAGGCATTTTCCCGCCCAGTGACGTGTTCATTTAATGCAGCGGATTGTTAAGGGGGCGCTTCGGTTGTCAGAAAAGTGCAGGGCCTTTGCCTAAACCGACAGTGCTATGTCTGAGAGGTGACCAGTGCGCCTCAGACACTATGTTGGCAAGATGCGATGGCTGTGTACGAGAAAATGCTTCAGAAAATGGGGATATTGAGCATGGTTGAAGTCAGATACAGCGATATTTTTCATAGAACCAAGCTTCAGGACTATTATGCGATCCCGCAAGAACAGCTTGATCATGTGCATTACAGCAAGCTCGCGTCGCCGCCAAAATACGACGTCTATCCGGCCAAGCTGGTCGGCGATGACAGGATGCGCACGGAGTTTTTGAACAGTCTGACCGAGAACCAAAGATATTATGGTGAGAACGGTTACCTTATCTCCCGCAACCTGATCCCTCATGATTTATGTGATGCCTATCTTGAACTGCGAAAGAAACGTGGCATGGGTCAGAATCAGTTTTCTGATTCAACACCATATGTAGAGCATCCTGAAATTCGTCGCATTGCGACTTACAAGCCTTTGATGGATATTATCCGGGAACTGCATGGGTATGAGCCCGGGCTGATCTTTACCCTGACAGGGTTTAAAAGCACCGAGCGTGGTTGGCATCAGGATGCCTATTTGGATCGTGATGATGCCATTCCCCGCATCGCAACTTGGATTGCGATAGATGACGTCGATGAAGAGTGTGGCCCATTCGAATACATCCCCGGCAGCCATCACTGGATGGCGCTTTCCAACGTCAAGATCAATGAATACCTAAAGGAAGAGTATCGTTGGCCCAACGGCCACCGTGCGCGCGCTGCGGGTGTTCCCGGTTGGGGTCGTATATCGGAGGCTTTTGTAGACCCTGCCGTTTATGCCAAGATCGAACGCGATGGCGCGGAAGTGAAGCATTTCACCGCCAAGAAGGGTGACGTGATGTTCTGGTATGGTCGCCTGATGCATCGTGGTTCCCCACCTCGCCGCGAGGGGGCAACACGCTCGGGGCTGATCGGACACTATTCACCGATTTTCGAAAGAGAGCGCGGGGTTTTCCGCGAGGATGGCAATGGCAGCCGGTATATTCTTCCACCGGACAAGGTCGAATCCTGGACGGCTGTCTAGGCCTGGCCCCGCAATCCCCCAAAGGATGCTCAACTTTATAAGTTCGCGAAACCTGCGAGTATTGCTGGGATTAGCGCGTCATACGAAAAAAACCTGAAACGTCCAACACGGCCTGAAGCCATAGATTTCTCAGCGTTTGATGAGACCTGGTATCTTAGGTATTAAGCGAGACGATAGAAGACAAAGTCGTCAGGGGACGTTATCTTTGGTCGTCCGGTATGTCGTTTTCCATCATTTCAGCATGGCATCTGACCTGCCCCCCGAGGCTCCCTCATTCATAACGAGAGTCTGCGGGTCTGGTTTTCATATTCGTTGGTTTCGTTTTGGGCAAGCGCGCCGGGCGCGGAGCCCTCAAATTGCTCAAGCG
>NZ_JBTLNE010000038.1:0-37003 GCF_054457435.1 Halovulum sp. GXIMD14793
ACCTTCGAAGCGCTTTTCAAATCCGTTGCACAAACATGCGACCTCTTCCCACCAGACGAGTGCCGAAATCTCTTCAAGGCTGCCGGGTATGTTGCAGATTAAATGGACGGTGCTCTAAGCCGAGATGAAGCAGGCTGGCAGGCCGTATCGTTGACGCAAAGGTGGAGCTATCGGGGGCGTCAGCTTTCTGTGGCTTCTGCTTTCGTCCAGGCGTCTTTTAGGCGGTTCAGGCTTTGACCTGTCCAGACATCCCTCAGATTGTAGAATTCCGGGACGGCAGGCGCATCCTCGGGCAGGCGCATCCATTTCGGTTTGGAGCGGGTGAAGATATGGATATCCGGGCGATAGCGGTCCGGCGCATCTGTAGTTCCGGCCTTGATGAAGCGGACATAAGAACCCATACCGTTATAGACGCTCCAGAGCGTAGTATTGCAGGTCGGGCAGGAGCTGATGATCTGGCCGTTGCCGCTACCGCTGTCCAGCGTGACCTCCGCCACCTTTCCCTGCAGAAGACGCACCCGATCCGCTTCATAAAGCAGGTCCACCGCCATCACGGAGCCGGTTTCGCGCTGACAATTTCGGCAATAGCAGGCATGCACGATCAGCGGATTGCCTTTCAGGCGGTATCGCGCCGCGCCGCATCTGCATCCGCCATCCATCAGCCTGACCCTTTCAGACGCTCCACTTCAGCTATGAAAGCCTCACCGCGTTTTTCAAAATCAGCATATTGATCAAAGCTGGCGGCGGCGGGCGACAGCAGCACGGCATCGCCGGATTGAGCCTCTGCTGCGGCCAGTTCAACCGCCTGGTCCATCGTCTCGGCGATGACATGCGGTGTATCACCAAGGGTTGCGGCGAACACCTCGGCCGCTTCGCCGATCAAGTAGGCTTTGGCAACGCGGTCAAACAAAGGCTTCAGCAGGGTGATTCCGCCCTCTTTGGCGCGGCCGCCCAAAATCCAGCGCACATTCTGGAACGCATTTAGCGCCTGCTGCGCGGCCTCTGCATTGGTCGCCTTGGAATCGTTGACGTATCGCACGCCGTTGACCTCGCCCAGCAGCTGGCAGCGATGCGGCAGGCCGGGATAGCTTGCCAGGGCAGTCTCAATGGCTTTGGGCGCAAAGCCAAGACTGCGCAGCGCGGCATAGGCGGCGCAGGCATTTTGGTGATTGTGAACGCCGGGCAGCGTTGCCATCTCCCGCAGGTCGATCGAGGCAACTTGGTGGTCGCGCCGCCATTCGGCCAGAAACCCCTTGCGGGCAAAAACGGTCCAGCCGCCGGACAATTTCTGGCCGGCGGAAACGCGAATGACCGGATCGCCGTCAGCGGCGGCCTCGCGCATCTGGGCGGCCAGATAGCGGCCCTCGGGCTCATCGACACCAATAATGGCGCGGTCTGGCCCGCCCTCGGCAAACAGGCGGCGCTTGGCATAGAAATAGCCGCCCATGCCACCATGGCGATCCAGATGATCCGGTGTCAGATTGGTGAAAATTGCGATATCCGGGGACAGTGCGCGGGCGATCTCGGTCTGGTAGGAGGACAGCTCCAGCACCACGACCTCACCCTCCTGCGGCGGATCAATATCAAGAACCCCGCGCCCGATATTGCCCGCCATCTGCGTTGGTCTGCCAAGTTCCTTGAGGCAATGATTCAAAAGGGCCGTTACGGTGGATTTGCCATTGGATCCCGTGATGGCAATCACCTGCGGAACGGTGTCCATCTCGGCCCAGTCTTCGGTTGCCCAGGACCGGAAGAAAAGACCGATATCGTTGTCCAGTACCGCACCATGCTTCCAGGCCATCTCGACAATGGAATGCGGCGCGGGATAGAGCGCGGGGATGCCCGGCGACAGGATCAGGGCTTTGACCCCGTCCCATGTGTCATCCCGGCGCAGATTGCCGACGGTGAACCCTGCGGCCTCGGCCCGTTCTCGTGCCACTTCGTTGTCGTCCCAGCAGACCACATCCGCCCCGCCTTCGCGCAACGCCTTCGCTGCGGCCAGGCCTGAGCGGCCCAACCCCATTACAGCCACCTTGTGACCATCATATCCCCGAACTCTGATCATGTTCGCGGTTCTAAAGGGTTTCTGAGCCGCGGTCAGCAGGGAATTTTATCGAGGCGCTTCAGACGCCGGGCGCAATCACGTGCATGAAGGAGCCTGCAACCGTGCCGCGGCGCAATCCGGCCTCGGGCCGGTCTGTGCCATCTGCGTCCGTGACGGCAAACAAGCGGTCTGCAGTCGCTTCGGCGCGAATGGTGGCATAGTGGAATTCATGCCCTGTCAGTGGCGTTTCCCAGGGGCCGCCCAGTGGGGTCAGGCGGCGGTAGCCAAGGCTGAGCTTTCTGTCGGCAAAGCTTGTCTCGACGGGCAACAGACCCAGCATTGGATGGGTGTGGCCATCGGCATCGGTTATTGTTTCTCCCAGCACCATGTAGCCGCCGCATTCACCATAGATGGTTTTGCCCGCGTTTGCTGCGGCCTGCATCCCGTTGCGAAATTGGTAGGCGTTGGCAATGCCGGTGGCATGCAGTTCAGGATATCCACCGGGCAGAAAGATAGCGTCGGCATCAGGATCAGGTGCCTGATCCGCCAGCGGAGTGAACACGTGCAGGCTGGCCCCTTGTGCCTGCCAGTCATCCAGCAGATGCGGATAGGCAAAGGTGAAGGCCTGGTCTTGTGCAATGGCGATACGATTGCCCAATGGCGGCAGGCGGTTGGGTGCCCCGGCGGCAGGCAAAGGGGTGGCGCATGCCAGCAGTGCATCAAGGTCGATATCCTGGGTGGCGATCTCGGCCGCGGTGTTCAGAAACGCCTCGATCTTAGGCGTTTCGATGGCCTGCACCAGCCCCAGATGCCGCTCTGGCAGGGAAAGTGCAGGGCTACGGCGTATGGCCCCAAGCAGCGGGATACCGGCACGGTTCAGGACGGCCGCTGCCATATCGCGATGCCGGGGCGAGGCGACCCGGTTCAGAATCACACCGGCGAGGGTCAGGTCTGGGCGCGCGGCCTTCAGGCCAAGCGCGGGCAGGGCGACGGATTGAGCCTGTTTGGCCGCGTCAATGATCAGCACCACCGGCGCGTTCAGCGTCGCGGCCAGATCCGCCGCAGAACCGGCACCGGCGCATCCAGCCCCATCCAGCACACCCATTGCGGCCTCAACCACCAGCAATTCGCCGCCCGTTTGCGCCCGGCGGCGGATATCGCCAGGTGGCATTGCCCAGGCGTCCAGATTGAAGGACGGCCGCCCACAGGCAGCGGCATGAAAAGCGGGATCAATATAGTCTGGGCCGCTTTTTGCAGCCCTGACATCTATGCTGCGCTGTCTCAGCGCTCGCAGAATCGCAAGGGTCAATGTGGTCTTGCCCGCGCCCGATGTCGGGGCCGCCAGCATCAGGGCGGCGGTCATCAGGCGGAGCTGCCCTGCAGGTGGGCGGCCAGCACTTTCGCCTGATCCAGCGAAACGACTGGCCCGACGCAAACGATGGCGGGCGGCTCCACCCCTTCTGCCGCGACATCTGCGGCGGCTCTCCCAAGCGTGGTGCGCAGCACCCGCATATCGGGCAGTGTGGCGTTGGAAACCACGGCAACTGGCTCTGCCGCGTCACGCCCGCCAGCGATCAGCGAAGCTGCAATTTGGTCCAGATTCTTGATCGCCATATACATCACGATCACCTGAGCAGAGCGCGCCATGCCGACCCAGTCGATGGCCGATGGGGCCAGGCCGGTCTGGTCATGGCCAGTCAGAAAAGTCACCGATTGATTGACCTCGCGATGGGTCACCGGGATGCCCGCATAGGCCAGCCCGCCGACACCTGCGGTGATGCCGGGTGTCACCCGCACCGGAATGCCAGCGGCGATCAGGGTTTGGGCCTCTTCCCCGCCGCGCCCAAAGACGAACGGATCCCCGCCTTTCAGGCGCAGGACGCGTTTGCCGGACTGTGCCAGATCAATCAGCCGCAGCGAGATATCGCGCTGCTTGGGCGAGGGCTTGCCGCCGCGTTTGCCAGCATATTCAGCAACAGCCCCCGGACGCCGCCAATCCAGCATCCGGGTATCGACCAGCGCGTCATAGATGATCACATCGGCCTGCCGGATCGCATTCAGCCCATGCAGTGTTATCAGCCCCGGATCGCCGGGTCCCGCACCCACCAGCCAGACCATCCCAGCCGGGAAATCCGGCAGGTCATGGGTCGGCAAAGAAAAGGGCTGTTCGTTCATGCGGCCTTTTTACCCCGCTTCGATCCGCTTGGCGAGCGGAACTCGCGCGGCAATTCGCCATGGCACCAATGCCGTAACCAGCTTAATCTGCACTTCTATGAGCCGCAAACCTGCCTCTGATCTGCGCACCGGGTTTACCACCGGGGCCTGTGCCACCGCCGCCGCCAAGGCTGCGGCGACGGCGCTGTTGGGGGGCGGGTTTCCCAATCCGGTGCAGATAACGCTGCCACGCGGGCAAACGCCAGAGTTTCCCTTGGCTGAGGTTGATCAGGGGGATGGCTGGACGCGTGTCTCGGTTCAGAAGGATGCTGGCGATGATCCGGATGTGACGCATGGCGCGCTGATCGTGGCCACGGTGCGCCGCGGTGGGCCGGGTGTGCGGTTTCTGGCGGGCGAGGGGGTCGGCACGGTCACCCGCCCCGGTCTGCCGATCCCGCCTGGGGAACCGTCGATCAACCCGGTGCCGCGACAGATGATCACTCAGGCGCTGGAGGAGGTGGCCGCAAAGGCCGGGGTGCAATGCGGGTTTGAGGTGGAACTCTCAGTTCCCGGCGGCGAAGCGTTGGCTAAGAGGACCTGGAACCCGAGACTGGGGATCGAAGGTGGGATTTCCATTCTGG
Source organism: Halovulum sp. GXIMD14793 (assembly GCF_054457435.1). NCBI lineage: Bacteria > Pseudomonadati > Pseudomonadota > Alphaproteobacteria > Rhodobacterales > Paracoccaceae > Halovulum > Halovulum sp. GXIMD14793. The sequence continues at coordinate 4,840 of NZ_JBTLNE010000038.1, forward strand.
GAACAACGGGGATTGTACGCCCGTTTTCCTGTGCGGCCTGGATCGCCTCGATCCATCGCGGCATTGATGTGGCGCGGGCTGGCGGCCTGCGCCATGTGGTTGGCGCAACGGGCGCGACCTCGGAAAAGGTGGCGCAGGCGCGGTTCGGGCTGCCGGATCATGCGATGCTGGATATGGGAGATTTTGCGGGCGGGATGCTGAAATATCTGGCGAAACATCCGGTGGAGCGTCTGACCATCGCGGGTGGCTTTGGCAAGATGACCAAACTGGCGCAAGGGGCGCTGGATTTGCATTCATCGCGGTCGCAGGTGGATTTCGCAGCCTTGGCCGTGATGGCTGAGGATACGGCGATTGCGCAGGCGAACACAGCCGCACATGCCCTTGAAATCGCAGGCCGATCACTGGCGGCTGATGTTGCCCGGGCGGCACAGCAAATAGCATGTCGCGCCCTCGGCTCGGCCCCGATTGAGGTCGATACGCTGATCATAGACCGCGCCGGAACCATCATTGCGGAAGCCGGCCCATGAAAATTCTGGTTCTTGCCGGCACAGGAGAGGCCCGCAAGCTTTGCGCGCTGCTGGCCGATCTGCCCGAGGTTGAGGTTCTGGCTTCCTTGGCCGGTGCAACAGCGCGGCCTGAGGATTATGCCGTACCGGTTCGCATTGGTGGGTTTGGCGGGGCAGAGGGGTTGGCTTGGTTTCTGGCAGATCATGATTTTGATATGCTGATTGACGCGACGCATCCCTTCGCAGTGAATATCTCACAAAACGCAATCGCGGCTGTGCATCGCCACCCGGTCTATTTCACAATACTGCGCCGCCCTGCCTGGCCTGCTGATCCGGCCTGGCAGCAGTTTGAAAACCCGTCTTCGGCGATTGCGGCGTTGCCGGATAACGCGACAGCTTTTCTGGCCTTCGGGGCGCAGTCTGCCGGGTTGCTAAGCTCTTTCCCGGACAAGCATCTCTATCTGCGGGTGGTCGATCCGCCAGCCAAGCCCTTTCCCAACCTGGAAGGGGGCTTTGTCCTTGGCAAGGCAATGTCAGGGCCCGCAGCAGAGGAAGACCTTTTCACGCAACTGGGGATCACCCATCTGGTTTGCCGGAATTCTGGCGGACAGGGCGGCCGGGCAAAACTGACCGCCGCGCAGCGCTTGGGGACTACGGTTCATATGGTGGTCCGCCCGCCGGAACCGGTCCTGCGCCTTGACCGCACCATAGACCTCCATGACCAGCCGCAGGGCGTGCTGGAGGGGGTCCGCCGCATTCTGGCCAATCACATCGCCTGATCGCTTCTTGCTTGACCGGCTTGCCCTTGCCTGTCATCAACGCTGTCGAGGTTCCCCGCATCGGTCTGACCGGTGCATGGATGAAAAGGGAACAGGACAGGTCGAGACCCAATTCGGGGCGATCTGGTCTGGCCGCCCCCGCGACTGTCAGCGGTGAGCAGGCGTCCATCAAGGCCACTGGTCCCAAAGGGATCGGGAAGGCGGATGACCTGCAAAGACCCGTGAGCCAGGAGACCTGCCTCGTACATGAAACCCATCGACCGCCGTCGGGTGTGACGGCGAAGGAGACATATAATGCATATTGAACCCGGTATCGTTTCCGGCGCTAAAATCGTACTCAGCTATGCGACAGCTGCGGGTGCAGGCGCCTATCTTGCCAAACAAACCTGGGACACCCTGAAAGCCAGCGGCCCGCTTGCGCTACTTGCGCGCAGCGTCGCGACTACGGCGCTGGTCTTCACCTTTTTTGAGATCCTGCCGCATTATGCGGTTGGCGTCTCGGAGGTGCATTTCATCCTTGGATCGACCCTGTTCTTGTTGTTCGGCGGAGCCGCAGCCGCCATTGGTCTGGCGTTGGGATTGCTGGCCCAGGGGGTGTTCTTTGCGCCGTTTGATCTGCCGCAGTATTTCATGAATGTGACCACGTTGCTTGTGCCGCTATTCGCGGTCGAGGCACTGGCCCGCCGGATCATTGCGCCGCAGACGACCTATGTCGACCTGAGCTATCGGCAGGCACTGGCGCTGTCGACGGCTTATCAGGGCGGCGTTGTCCTTTGGGTGGCGTTCTGGGCGCTGTATGGCGCGGGACTTGGGGCGGAAAACCTGTCCTCGGTCCTGGCATTTGGCGGTGCCTATATGCTGGTGGTGCTGATCGAGCCGATCGCCGACTTGGCCGTTCTGGCCGGGGCAAAGGCGCTGCGTGACCTGTCCGATAACGGGCTGTTCACGGCACGCCTGCACCACCCATCCTGAACCCTTTCTAGCAAGGTTTCAAAGGCGGCCTCAGCGGGGCCGCCATACGTCATTTATATTCGGGAGGGCAGAAAATGGCTGCCAAGATACCTGCAACTGTGGTGACCGGCTTTCTGGGCGCGGGAAAGACTACTTTGATCCGTCACCTACTGGCCAATGCCGGGGGCAAGCGCATTGCTCTGATCATCAACGAGTTTGGCGATCTGGGCGTTGACGGTGAAATTCTGAAAGGCTGCGGCGTCGAGGGATGCGCTGATGACGATGTGGTAGAGCTTTCGAATGGCTGTATCTGCTGCACCGTCGCAGAGGATTTCATTCCTACCATGAAGATGCTGGTGGACCGCGACGAGGTCCCCGATCATATCGTCATCGAAACCTCGGGTCTGGCGTTGCCGCAACCGCTGGTCCGGGCGTTTAACTGGCCCGATATCCGCAACCGGGTGACTGTCGACGGTGTCGTGACCGTTGTCGACGGGCCGGCCGTTGCTGCGGGACAATTTGCCGGTAACACGGCAGCTGTCGATGCGCAGAGAGCGGCGATGGACGGTGTGGATCATGACACGCCCTTGTCAGAGCTGTTTGAGGATCAGATGGCTTGTGCCGATATGGTGGTTGTCAACAAGTCCGATCTGCTGAACGGCGGGACGGACAGCTTGATGGGCAGCTTGCAGGGGCGGGTTCGTGAAGGTGTGCAGGTGCTGAGCGCGTCGCATGGCGTGGTCGATCCTTTGGTCCTGTTGGGGATGGGTATCGGGGCAGAGGATGACCTGTCCGCCCGCCATGAAATTCATCACCATCACCACGATGATGAGGATGACCATCACCATCACCATGGTCATGATGAGTTTGAAAGCTTCGTCGTTGATTTGCCAGAAGTTTCAGACAGTGCTGCCCTTCTGGAGCGGATCGGAACCACGATCCGGGACCACGGTATTTTAAGGCTGAAGGGGTTTGTTGCGGTTGAAGGAAAGCCGATGCGGCTGGTCATTCAGGCGGTGGGGCCGCGGATCGACAGTCATTTCGACCGGGCGTTTGGGGCGGATGAACAGCGTTTGACGCGGCTGGTTGTGATTGGTCAGCACGGGCTGGATCAGGGCGCTATTCAGGTGGCCCTTGGCGGCTGAATGCGGATGTCTGGTGCCTCCGGCGGGGATATTTGCAGAACAATGAAGGGGCCATGATGCACCTTTTGGCGGCGGCACCGGGGGCGATCTCGGACGGGTCTGAACCGGTTGATCCAGGGCAGAGCCCGGCGGATGTGATTTTTATTTCGGCAGCCGATACGGAACTGGCGGCCTTGTCCGAGGCGCGGGGTGAGATGGACGCGCCGCCGAGGCTGCGGCTGGCCAGTTTGGGGTGGCTGGGGCATCCGTTTTCGGTTGATCTTTATCTGGACAATACTGCGACCAGGGCCAAGCTGGTGATCGTTCGATTGCTCGGCGGGCAGGCTTATTGGCCCTATGGTGTGGAGCAGTTCGCGATCCGGTTGGGGGAGGCCGGGGTGAAACTGGCGCTGTTGCCGGGGGATGACAAGCCGGACGCAGAGTTGTTGGCCTTGTCGACTGTCGTGGCAGAGGATTGGCATGCGCTGCATGCCTATTGTGTCGAAGGTGGGCCTGAAAATGCTGCAAATCTTTTGCGGTTTGCCCGCGCTTTGATTGGGGAGGGTCTGCGCCCGGAACCGGCCCGGCCTTTGCTGCGGGCGGGGTATTACTGGCCCGGGCAAGGGGGGGGCGATGCTGCTGCGGTAACGGCGGACTGGCAACCCGGCGCGCCGGTTGCCGCCATCGTCTTTTATCGTGCGTTGTTGCAAGGGGCCGGTTTGCATCCGGTCAACCGGCTGGTGAGAGCCTGTTTGCGCAAGGGATTGAATGTGCTCCCGGTGTTCGTGGCCTCTCTGAAGGACCCGGTTTCGGCGGCCACCCTGACGGGGGTATTTGCAGCGCATCCGCCTGATGTTGTGTTGAATGCGACCTCTTTTGCGGTGTCTTCTCCTGATCCGGCGGCTTGGGGGGGCAAGCGGCCCGCGACTGTTTTGGACGCCCCCGGCGCACCGGTGTTGCAGGTGATCCTGTCAGGTGGCAACGAGGCGGATTGGGAGGATAGTGCCGCAGGGCTGACCGCGCGCGACATCGCGATGAATGTGGCCTTGCCGGAGGTAGACGGACGGGCTCTGAGCCGCGCGGTTTCCTTCAAGGCAGAGGCGTATTGGGATGAGGCGACGGAGTGTTCCATTGCCACCTATCGTGCGCGCGGTGACCGCGTGGCCTTTGTTGCTGAACTGGCGGCGAACTGGGCAGGGCTGAGAGCAAAACCAGCTGCAGAGAAAAAGGTCGCCCTGATCCTTGCTAACTATCCAAACAAGGACGGGCGTCTGGCCAATGGCGTTGGGCTGGATACTCCGGCGGCGACAGTCGGTGTGCTGCAGGCGCTGGCCGATGCCGGGTATTTGGTTGCCGGTGCGCCTGATGGCAGTGACACCTTGATGCAGGCTGTTCTGGCCGGTCCGACCAATTGGCTGACTGACCGGGCCGCGCGGACTGGGGGTGTTGCGTTAAGCTTGGCTGACTACGAAACGGCCTATGGTGCTTTGCCCTGGGAGGTGCGCCGCCAGATCGAAGAGCGGTGGGGCAAACCTCAGGATGATCCGTTTGTTGATGCCGAGCGCGGTTTTGTCCTGTCAGTGCTGGAGTTCGGCAATGTGGTTGTCGGTGTCCAGCCCGCGCGCGGGTATAATATTGACCCCGAGGACACCTATCACGCCCCTGATCTGGTGCCGCCACATAATTATCTGGCCTTCTATTTCTGGCTTCGGCGCAGTTTTGCGGCTGATGCGATGGTGCATATGGGCAAGCATGGCAATCTGGAGTGGCTGCCAGGCAAATCGGTCGCTTTGTCGGATGAGTGTTTTCCTGAGGTGGTTTTTGGGCCAACGCCGCATCTTTACCCCTTTATCGTCAACGATCCGGGCGAAGGCACGCAGGCCAAGCGGCGCGCGCAGGCTGTCATCATTGATCATCTGACGCCGCCGCTGACCAGGGCTGAAACCTATGGTGCGCTGCGCGAGTTAGAGGCGCTGGTGGATGAATACTATGAGGCCGCAGGCGTTGACCCGCGCCGCATTGAGTATTTGCGTAAGGAAATTCTGGCGATGGTTTCCGCAACCGGTCTGGACGAGGATGCCGGGATCGGGGATGCGGAGGATGCAGACAGCCGGTTAGCAAAGCTTGATGCCTATCTGTGCGAGCTGAAAGAGGCGCAGATCCGCGATGGCTTGCATATCTTCGGTCTGGCACCAGGGGGGGATCAGCTGCGCGATCTTTTGATTGCGCTTACCCGTGTGCCGCGCGGCGATGGGACGGGCGCGGATGCCTCTCTGATCCGGGCCTTGGCGGAGGATCTGGGTTTGGGCTTTGATCCGCTGACCTGCGATATGGCAGAGGCGTGGCAGGGCGCACGGCCAGAGGTGCTGCGTATCAGCGATGATCCATGGCGCAGTTGTGGCGATACAGTGGAACGGCTGGAACTGTTGACCCAGCGGCTGGTGGACAGGGGGGATGCGCCAGGTCCGGCGTCTGCTGCGGTTCTGGATTATGTCCGCCGAACTCTTCGTCCGGTTGTTGAGGGGTGCGGGGCCTCGGAACTCGCGGGGCTTTTGTCGGGTTTGGAAGGTCGCTTCGTTGACCCGGGGCCGTCGGGTGCGCCGACACGGGGGCGGTTGGATGTGCTGCCGACCGGGCGGAACTTTTTCTCAGTCGATAGCCGTGCGGTGCCGACCCGCGCCGCATGGGACCTGGGGTGGAAATCTGCTGTGATGCTGATCGAACGCCATTTGCAGGACCATGGCGATTGGCCCCGGACCATTGCGATGACCGCCTGGGGCACGGCGAATATGCGCACAGGCGGTGACGACATTGCGCAGGCGCTAGCACTAATGGGTGTGCGGCCTGTCTGGGATGAGATGGCACGGCGAGTGACCGGGTTCGAGATTATTCCGCTGACGGCCCTTGGGCGACCGCGGGTTGATGTGACCTTGCGTGTTTCGGGCTTTTTCCGCGATGCGTTTCCGGCGCAGATGGACCTTGTGGCCAGCGCCGCCAAAGCGATGATGGAACTGGATGAGCCAGAGGCGGACAACCCCGCTGCTGCGCGTTATCGTGCCGAACTGGCCGAAAAGGGAGAGGCGGCGTCTTACCGCGTTTTCGGGTCAAAGCCGGGGGCCTATGGTGCGGGTCTGCAGGCGCTGATTGATGAGCGGTTGTGGGAACGCCGGGGTGATCTGGCCGATGCCTACCTGACCTGGGGATCTTATGCCTATGGTGCCGGGAATGACGGACAGGCGGCGCGCGCTGCGTTGGAGACCCGGTTGTCGCAGACCGAGGCGGTGATCCAAAATCAGGACAACCGCGAGCATGATCTGTTGGACAGCGACGATTACTATCAGTTTGAGGGCGGATTGGCGGCCACCATCGAGACGCTGAAGGGGGAGGCACCGGTCAGCTATCACCCGGATCATTCCCGCCCCGAACGCCCCGTGATCCGCACGCTGGAGGAAGAGATCGCCCGCGTCGTCCGGTCCCGTGTGGTCAATCCAAAATGGATCGAAGGCGTGAAACGCCACGGTTACAAAGGGGCATTCGAGATGGCCGCGACGGTGGACTACCTTTTTGCCTTCTCGGCCACCACCCGTAGTGTGAAGGGCCATCATTTTGACCTGGTGCATCAGGCCTATCTGGAAGATGAGGAGACACGGGCGTTCATTGCAGAGCACAACCCGGCTGCCTTGCGTGAGATTGCAGATCGGCTGGCCGAGGCGATTGACAGGGGCATGTGGGTGCCGCAGCTGAACTCTGCCAAGGCGCTTATCGAGCAATTGCGTACTTAGGGGCCTGGGCATGCGGCCTCGACTTGCAACCTGTGCCGAACCACCCAAAGATGACGTGTGAAACTAAGGGGGATGAAATGACCGATGATACTGAACGCCACAACGCCAAGATGGCCAAGAAAAAGGCCGCACGCGATAAGATCATGGCGACCAAGATCGAGGAAAAAGGTCTGATCATTGTTCACACGGGCAAGGGGAAAGGGAAATCCTCGGCCGCGTTTGGCATGATTTTTCGCTGTATCGCGCATGGGTTTCCGACCGCTGTCGTGCAGTTCATCAAGGGCGGCATGTCGACGGGCGAGCGCGAGCTGATCACGGGGCGTTTTTCGGATCTGTGCCAGTTCCACACGATGGGGGAAGGGTTTACCTGGGAGACGCAGGACAAATCCCGCGATATCGAAATGGCGCAAGCCGCCTGGGCGAAAGCCAAGGAGCTGATCCTTGATGACAGCCATCGCATGGTGCTGCTTGACGAGATCAATATCGCGCTGCGCTATGACTATTTGGATATCGCTGAGGTTGTGGAGTTCTTGCAGACCCAAAAGCCGCCGATGACCCATGTTGTGCTGACCGGGCGCAATGCAAAGGAAGAGTTGATCGACGTTGCTGATCTGGTGACGGAGATGGAGTTGATCAAGCATCCCTTCCGCTCTGGCGTGAAGGCGCAGGCGGGGGTGGAGTTTTGAGATGATGCGGCTGGGAGGCCTTTAAGTGCCTGTAAGACCTCACTCCAAAGCGCTCATGATCCAGGGCACCGGCTCTAATGCGGGCAAGTCGATGATTGTCGCGGGGCTGTGTCGGGTGGCGCGGCGGCGGGGGCTGTCGGTGGCGCCATTCAAGCCGCAGAATATGTCGAATAATGCCGCCGTGACGGCTGATGGCGGGGAAATCGGGCGGGCGCAGGCCTTGCAGGCGCGGGCTTGCGGGCTGGAGCCGCATACGGATATAAACCCGGTTCTGCTGAAGCCTGAAAGCGAGCTTGGGGCGCAGGTTGTTGTGCAGGGCAAGCGCGTGGCGACCGTAGCCGCCCGCGACTATGGTGGGTTGAAACCCACCCTACAGGCACCGGTTCAGGAAAGTTTCGCCCGATTGAAAGCTGCGCATGATCTGGTGATCGTTGAAGGCGCGGGCAGCCCGGCGGAGGTCAATCTGCGGGCCGGTGATATCGCCAATATGGGATTTGCTGCCGCTTCGGGAACGCCCGTTGTGTTGGTGGGGGACATTGACCGGGGCGGCGTCATCGCCCAGCTGGTGGGGACGCAGGCGGTGTTGGCATCTGAGGATGCGGCGCTGGTCAAAGGCTTTCTGATCAACAAGTTCCGGGGGGATGCGGCCTTGTTTCAGCCCGGGTATGACCTGATCGCGGGCCAGACCGGCTGGCCGGGCTTTGGAGTTCTGCCGTGGTTCGATCAGGCCGGGCGGTTGCCGGCGGAGGATGCGCTGGATCTGGACCGTGCCAGCGGTGGGGACGGGTTGCATATCGCTTGCCTGTGTCTGTCACGTATAGCGAATTTTGATGACCTTGACCCGTTGGCGCAGGAACCCGGTGTGCGGCTGACCATGGTTCGCGCCGGGCAGGCCATCCCAGGCGATTGCGATGTGGTGATCGTGCCGGGCAGTAAGTCGACGCGTGCTGAGCTCGATTTTGTCCGGGCACAGGGCTGGGACATTGACCTGATCGCGCATCACCGGCGCGGGGGGCATGTGCTGGGGATTTGTGGTGGTTATCAGATGTTGGGGCAGTTTGTGGCGGACCCGCAAGGTATCGAAGGCCCGCCAGGAGAGACAAGGGGTCTGGGGCTGCTGGATATCACGACAGTGATGCAGGCCGGAAAAACTCTGCAAGAGGTTTCGGGCATTGATCTGGCAACCGGGGCGCAGATCTCGGGGTATGAGATCCATATCGGGGCGACCAGCGGCCCGGATTGCGCGCGCCCCGTGACCCGGATCGGGGATCGGGTTGAGGGGGCGCAATCGGCGGATGCCCGTGTCAGTGGGACCTATCTGCATGGGCGGTTTGCCAGTGATGGGTTTCGGGCGGCTTGGCTGGAAGGGTTGGGCGCGCGCTCAACCCTCGATTTTGATCAGGGGGTGGAAGCGGCGCTCGATGCTTTGGCCGATCATATGGAGGCGCATCTGGACGTGAATGGTTTGCTTAATCTGGCGCGGTAAGGGCAAATTTCGCTTTTCTGTTTCCGGTTAAATGCAACGTTCTGTAAGGGCGGTTTCCAGTCTTTGCCACTCTGCCTCGGGCCCTGGCAGGCCGATGCGCAGCCATGTTTTGGAATAGGGAAAGCGGCGGGTCCAGATGTGATGCCGGGCGAGGGTGGCTTGAGCTGTTTCGGCATCATCGGCTTCGTACAATCGGAACAGGTCAGTTCCCCCGGTCAGGGGCCAGCCATTGGCCAGGGCCAGTTGATCAAGCCGGGTGGCGTCACTGGTTAGGCGCGCGCGCGTCGCCTCTGCCCAATGCACGTTCGCGAGGGCTTCTGCGCCGATGGCCAATGCAGGGCCTGAAACCGACCAGGGACCGGCCCGTTGCTGAAGGGCCGCGATGGTGGTCTCATCCGCCAGTACAAAGCCCAGCCGCAGGCCTGCCAGCCCGTAGAATTTGCCGAAAGAGCGCAGCACGATGAGGTTGGCGCTGGCCTCTGCCGCGAGCGAGAGGTCGGGGCAGAGATCGCCAAAGCTCTCATCAACGATCAGGGTGTTGCAATGGGCCGCCAGTGCCAGCAGGGCCTCGCGCTTCCATGCCCTGCCATCGGGATTGTTGGGATTGACCAGAACCGCGGTGCTGCCTTCAGGAATGGCCGAGATATCCGCAACTTCGACCACATCCCAGCCTGAAGCGGAGAAGCTGGCAGCGTGTTCGTTGTAGGTTGGCGTGACAACATGCACGATCCCGCACGGGCGTATCTGCGGCAAAAGCTGAATGGCAGCTTGCGCGCCAGCAACCGGCAGGATCGCGGCATCGGAGTGATAGGCTTGTCTTGCTGCGGCGCAGGCGGCGTCAAACAGCGCTTTGTCGGGCAAAGCCTGCCACAGATGTGGTGGAAGGTCGGGCAGCGGGTAGGGCAGGCGGTTGATGCCGGTGGACAGATCTATCCAGTCTTCCAAAGCACCGCCGTAATGCGCGCGCGCCCGGTCCAGATCGCCGCCATGATCCCGCATGTCTGCCCTCGTTTCAGATCAGCGTCAGACTAAACAGGATTGCAGCCGCCAGAACAAGCATACGGCGATAAAGCTTCAGCCCGTTTAGCATGGTGCGTGGCACGGGGTCAGGGGCGTCGCCGTTCAACCATGGCTCTTGCCCGGTGATGCCATCATAGCTGCGCGGGCCGGACAGGCGGCATCCAAGGGCTGCGGCCATCGCCGCCTCAGGCCAGCCGGCATTGGGAGACCGGTGGTGCCGTGCCTCGGCCATTGTGCGGCGCAGGACCGCTGACATGCGGCCCGAGACCAGCGCAAACAGCATTGCGGTCAGCCGCGCCGGGATCCAGTTGACCAGATCGTCGGTCCGCGCTGCGGCCCGGCCGAAATCACGATAGATGTCATTCAGATGCCCGATCATGCTGTCGGCGGTGTTGATGGCCTTGTAGGCGACAATCCCCGGCAGGCCGAGTATCGCGCCCCAAAACAAGGGCGCTATCACGCCATCTGACGTATTTTCGGCAAGGCTTTCTAAGGCAGCGCGGGCGACACCTGCCTCGTCCAGTTGTTCGGGGTCGCGCCCGACGATCCGGCCTACGGCAAGGCGGGCACCGGTTAGGTCGGCCTTTTGTAGGGGGCGGATGACATCGGTAACATGCTCGTGCAGGCCGCGTGCTGCGATCAGGGGGGCGGCAAGGATGCCGCATGTCAGGGCGTAGACCAGACCGGCGGGCAGCCACGCCACCAGCAGCAAAGACATCAGGACCGAAACACCCACCAGCACCAGGAGTGTACCCAAGCCAGTGAGTTGGCGGGCAAGGGCGCTGCCCCGGTTCAGGCGCTTATCCAGCCGGTTCAGCAGACTGCCCATCCAGGTAACCGGATGGCCAATCAGGTCGAACACCCAGACCGGCCATCCGACAGCAATGTCGATGGCGATGGCGATCAGCATTGCCTCAGCCATAGGCAAGGGTGCCTCCGAACGGAACAGAGTGGCGCCACGCGTCAGGAAGGTCCTGCAGATGTGCGGCAACCTTCAGAATGCCTGCATGAGTGACAGCAAGAACGCCGGTTTCCACGCGCAAAGTGTCAAGGACCGGCTGCGCCCTTTCGCGCATCTGGCGCACGCTTTCACCGCCATGGGGGCGGGCGTCGAGGAAATCCGCCGCCCATTCATCCAGCTCGGGGCGGGGGAGGTCGGACCATGCTTGACCTTCCCATGCGCCAAAATCCATCTCGATCAGAGCGGGATCAATGCTCAGGTCGACGTTGAATTTCAACGCGGTCCGCTCTGCCAGTTTTGCGCAGCGCTGTAGGGGGCTGCTGACAATGCGGCGGGGGGCCGTGGACAGCGACGCCAGTGCCGCATCTGCTTCGGCTTCGAAACTGGCGGCAAGGGCCAGATCGGTCCTGCCATAGCAGATGCCCTCGGCGATATCGGGCGTGGTATGCCGCATAAGGATCAACTGGCCCATGCCAACACCGCCAGGCCCAACCCGACCTCTGAGATTTGCTGCATCGCCCCAAGGCAATCCCCGGTATGCCCGCGCAGCCGACGAAAGCTCAACCGCGCCGCGCCATGTCCCAAAAGCAATCCGCCCAAGGCCAGCAGCCACACGGCGGATGGCAGGGCCAGAATTGTCACCAATACAGGGATCGCAGCCAGCCCCAGATCCGGCCATCTCCCGATCGTCATACCGCTGCCCGCCCCCTTAGCACGCAGGTAGGGAGAGGTTGCCATCACTGCCAGCATCGACCAGCGACTACCGGCATGGGCGGCGATCGCGGTGGTTACGGCCAGCATCGGACTATGCACCAGCAGTCCCACCAGAATGGCACTGCGCAACCCCAGACTGAGGATCAGCGCCAGAACACCATGGGTCCCGATGCGGCTATCGCGCATGATATTCAAGGCATGGTCGACATCGCGTCCCCCCAGCCCGTCCATCGTATCGGCAAGCCCATCTTCATGCAGACCACCGGTGATAAGGATACCGGCCAGCACGGCGATCAGGGCGGCAACTTGTGGCGGGAAGAGAAGGGCCGCCAGATAAAGCACTGCCCCAACCAGAACACCGATCCCAACGCCCACCAAGGGAAAATATAGCGGCGCGCGGGCCATCGCAGCCTCGGACCACGGGGCTGGCACCGGCAGGCGGGTCAGAAACTGCGCGGCAAGCGCCAGCGCGGGCAACTCGTCGCGCAGCTTACTCAAAGCGCCTCGCTGACCGCGGCGCTGTCGAAGCTGGCCATGGAGTTCAGCATCGCGATCGAGGCTTTGACCATCGGCCAGGCCAGCAACGCCCCGGTGCCCTCGCCCAGGCGCATATCCAGTTCCAGAAGTGGTTTTGCGCCCAGATGTCTCAGAACCGCGATATGCCCTGCTTCTGCCGACCGATGGGCAAAGATCAGCGCGGGGCGAATTTCGGCGTCGATACCAAGTGCGGCCAATGCTGCAACCGTAGCAATGAACCCGTCAACAATCACCGCCCGGCCTGCCTTGGCCGCACCAATCATCGCGCCTGCCATCACTGCGATTTCAAAACCACCATACTCGCAAAGCGCATCCCGTGCTGTCAGCACGCCAGTACGCTTTGCAGCCGTCTCCAGAACTTCAAGCTTGTGCGTCAGACCTTCATCGTCCAGACCTGTGCCGCGCCCGATCAGTTCATCCAGCGGCAGATGGGTGATCTTATGTGCCACCAGCGACGCGGACGAGGTGTTGCCGATGCCCATCTCGCCAAGACAGATGGCCTGAACATGACCACCGCGCCCCAACTCGGCGCCGTTTTCCAGTGCTTCATCCAGCGTGGCCGAAGACATTGCGGCCACCTTTGTGCTATTTCGGGTACCGTTCCCCAGCCGCATTGCGCGCAGGTTCGGATGGTCGAGCGCTGTTTTGATGCCCGCATCCACCACGCGCAATTCAACATCCATGGTATTTGCAAAGACATTTGCCGCAGCGCCGCCGCCAAGGAAATTCAGGACCATCTGGCCCGTCACCTCCTGCGGAAAGGCAGACACGCCTTCCTCAGCAATGCCATGATCGCCTGCGACAATGACCAGACGGCATTTTTCCATGACCGGTGTCAGGCTGCCCTGAAGCAAGCCGAGTTGCAGAGCCAGTTCTTCGATCCGACCCAAAGAGCCGACGGGCTTGGTCTTGCTGTCGATTTTTTCCTTCAGCGCGATTTCCAGTTCGGTTGTCACTGGTACACTCCACCAAATTCGATGATTCACCTGGCCACTGTCTAAGCAGCGGGGCAAGTTCGGCGCAAGGATGAAACCGACCGGGCACACATCGCTTTTGCCTGCGGTCTTGTCGGTGTCGCTAAAACCGGCCTATGTCCTTGCCAGATACGGAGGTTGGCAGATGACACAAAAGCAGCGACACAGGCTGATCCTCGGCGGTGCCAGATCGGGAAAATCGTCTCGGGCGTTGCTTCTTGCCGAAGCGACTGGGCCGCGCCGGACCTATATTGCTACGGCTGAGGCGCATGATGCGGAAATGGCGGCGCGTATCGCCATGCATCAGGCCGAGCGCGCTGCGGGCTGGCAGACGACGGAGGCACCGCTTGATCTATGTGGCGCATTGGGGGCGATGCAGGCGGATGTGGTTCTGCTCGATTGCCTGACGCTGTGGCTGTCCAACCTGATGCTGGCCGGGCGCGATGTGGTGGCAGAAACGGAAAGTTTGATCGCGGCGCTTGATATGGCGGCGCAGCCTGTGATCATGGTCTCGAATGAGGTTGGCCTGTCATTGGTGCCGGAAACGCCGCTGGGCCGTGCCTTTCGCGATGCCCAGGGGTTGCTAAATCAGCAGATCGCGGCTGCGGTGCCGCATGTGGAATTTGTGGCCGCTGGTCTGCCCCTGACGCTGAAAGGCTGATCAGAGGTCGGGCAGCGGGTTCAGTGGCGGAATACGCGCCACGAAATGCCCCTTCACGCCCTGTGGCCACTCCCGAAAGGGGACGACGCCTGTGGCGCTTTCCGAGTGTTTCGCGGCATATTCGACAATCGCCTCGGCGGCCTCAGCTTCAGGCGCAAAGCTGCCCAAAACATAGGCCAGCTTGTCGTCATCTTGGATGGCGACGTTGCAGCCATGCCCGCATCCCATCAGGCAGGCCACCGGGCGCACGGTGACAGAGGGAACGCCGGCGGCTGCGGCCTCCACTTTGCTCAACATCGCCTCGCCACAGGGCGGTCTGGTCTTGTCTTCGCGCAGGCTGGGCTGGCGGCAACTGGTGCAAACGGTGATGGTGGTCATGTTTTCGGCCTGCGTGGTTTTCGAAGCACCTTCGTACCTGCCGCTGCTTGTGAAAGCCACCACAAACAAGATATTTTTGTCGTGTGTTTTGCCGGGATAACCAGAAACTGAAGATTGCGAATGACAGACAGCCAAGAACTTGGCGATTGCCTACTCAATACCGCTATCTGAGCACGAACTTTGGTAGGAGTCGTTTGCCGACTATAACTTCGGCATCGCGGCGACCCGGTGGTGTCTGGGCAAAATACGTTATGTGGACTGACGTGATTTATGCCGCCGAGGCGTCCTGAAACCCAAAAAAAGGCCCCGATCCTTGCCGTGGATCGGGGCCTTTTTGACGCGTCTGAGGAGAAGATTGCTCGCAATCAGTACGCGCCAAGCCCCTGCAGGGTCTGTTTAAGCGAGGCGTAGGCCCAGGTGTCGCGCCCCCCCGCGCCTTGATCTCCGCCAGTTGCGCCTTCGCCCCCCGAAGGTCGCCAGCCCCTGCAAGAGCCTGTCCCATATAGGAACGGGCCAGAATGAAATTCGGATCAATCGCCAATGCGGCGTGATAGTAGCTCATGCCCGCCTCCAGAGCGCCGGCCTTGCGCGATGCAAAGCCTTTATAGGTCAGGATGCGCGGGGCGTTCTGGTCTGCGGCGGCGTTCAAAACGTCCAGGGCATTCTCGTACTGACCGGCATAGGCCAGTTCGCGGGCGGCCTCGTACAGCGTGTCGTCATCCAGCTTGCTGTCTTTCGCGACAACGCACTGTTTGCTGCGTCGGTCGAACACTTTGCCATGGGTACATGTCTTGGTGGCCTCCGTCGGTTTCGGCGGGGTAGAACTGTCCGAGCCAGCAGCGAAGGCAGAGGTTGCGATACTTAGCGCGATCAGGGATGTGGCGAGGATCTTCATCATTGGGCTCCTTGGGTCAGTGGTCGGGTTTGTATCGGTCGTCTGGTTGGGTTACGCAGCAACGGCTGGTTTTATTCTGAGCGGTCGCATTTTTTGTTCGTTCGGGGTGCTTGGGTGCTTGGGTGGTTTACGTGGTGCGACCAGGTTCTAAGCTGCAGCCTGATGGATGGAGAATAATATGTGCTGTCTAAGAAGTTTTCTTTTTGCGGTGTCTGTGCTGGCTTTTGGTATGTCAGCAATGGCAGAGCAACCGGACCAGTCGACGCTTGAAGGATCAGGACGCATCTGGGTCAGTGACCGTATCATCGACAGCGCTCGCAGCGGCTTTGTTGTTCCGGCCTTTTCGTTCCTGCGGTTCGAAAATAGGCGGGTCGAGGACGGGTTTTTGAGCGTGGTTGAACTCTACTTTCCCAACACTTGTGTGGACTATGACAGCTGTGCCGACCGAACTTCGCAGGCGACATTCTTTGTTGCGGATTACACGGCTGATGGCGATCACCTGGTCTTTAGCAACGTCGCCGAGAACGGATTTACAACCTTGCGCCAAGTGGCGGATATCGTGCTCAGGGGCGAGGCTGTGCTGCCCTTGCGGTGCCGCATCCCGGCCCGTTTGGAGGATGGCGCGCTGGTTGTGGATCACCCGCGCGGCGCGCGGCGTTACCTGTCTTTTGACGGTGGGGATCACGAGGTGGCGATGGCCTTTGCTTTGGCGCTTGAACTGTCACTGCTTAAGGTAGGCGACTGTATTGTCCCCAGATTGCATGAGCTTTTGCACGCACCAAAAGATGACCTGTCAGAGGTTGAGCAGTCGTTTCTTGCTTTGGCTGAATACGGGCGTTTGGAACGCAGACTGCTTAAAGAGCACGACAGGATAAAGAAGAATCCTCAAACACCGAGTTACGAACTGCCGCAGGCAGATCAGGAGAAGCTCCGACGTGTGATGGTCATACGTATGGCGGCAAGGATTGTTGCACAGCACGAGTCTTATGAAGGGTTGGGTCGACTCGCTGATCCCAATGCGCCGACCGATGCCGAGCTAAAGAATTTGGTCACAGAGAACTCTGCCTTGTTGAAAAAGGACACGCCCGAGGACCAGGCGTCGATCCTTGAGGAAGCGGTGCCTCTGTTGCGTGCGGCCTATATGTCGAGCCTCGCGCGACGCACCTTTCAAGAGGTATGGGAAGAAGGCAACGAGGCTGCGGTTATAGCGCTTGTTTGTCCCCGATAGCAGGGCTTTTAGCTTTGGGCTGTCAACCAGTCAGGCAAATGTCCGATATCGGGAAGCACGATATCGGCATGAGGTGCCAGGTCGGCCTTGGTGGCAGGGCCGGTCAGGACGCCGACAGCGACCATGCCAGCCGCGCGGGCAGCGTGCAGGTCGTGGGTGCTGTCCCCGATCATCGCGACCTGATCTGCGGGCAGGTCGGTGGCGGCACAAAAAGCCAGCAGCATACCGGGTTCAGGTTTGGCTCCATGGCCGCTGTCATAACCGGCGATGAAATCAAAATAGCCCTCGATCCTCTGGTCGCTTAGATGTTTATGCGCCAGAAACTCGCTGTCATTGGTGGCGACGCCCAGTTTCAGATAGCGCGCCTGCAAGACCTCCATCAAGGGTATCAGCGGGGTGGCTGGGGACAGGACAACGGTTGATGCTGCGTCGATGATGGATTGCCGAAGCTCCGCCTCGGTCGTATGCGGGATCACATCGCGCGTTGCGGTCACCATCTCTTCCATCGTGCCGGCAATGACCGGGCTTTCTGGATGGAAAGCAACGGCCTGCATGTCAAATTGCAGCGCGTTGGCCAGCTTGTCCGCCAGACCCGCATCCTGATTTGCCATCTCTGTAATGTAGCTGTGACACCAGACGGACCAGGTATTGTGAAAATCGAACAATGTGCCGTCTTTGTCGAACAGCAGTCCCTTGATATAACTCATCTTGTCCCAACCTGAAGGTAGTGCGATGCGCCCCAGAAAATCACGCGCAGACTATGTCAGCTTTTCCACGATGACCACCCGTTGGCGAGACAATGATGCCTATGGGCATATGAACAATGCGGTGTATTACGAATATGTCGATGCCTGCGTGAATGACTGGTTGGTGCGCGAGGGTGGGCTGACGGTCCCGGGGGGCGATCTGATCGGGCTGGTGGTGGAAACCGGTTGTGTGTTTCAGGCCTCATTGGGGTGGCCCGCGCCGGTAACGGCGGGCCTGGCGGTGGAGCGGATTGGCAATTCTTCGGTCAGGTATCTGGTCGGTTTGTTCGGGACAGAGGATCTGGCGGCAGCCGAGGCCCATTTTACCCATGTCTATGTCGATGCGCAGACCCGCCGACCTGTTGCGTTGCCGCAGGCCTTTCGCGACCGGCTGGCCAGCCTGCAGCGCTGATCAGGTCCAGTTCGGCAGGTGTCCACCAGGCAGGGACGCGCGGGCGGTGGCGACGGTTTCCGGTGGCAGGTCATGGGCGGCGGCAAAGGCCAGCACGTGTTCATCTGCGGCCAGTATGAAATCCAGGACAAAGCCAAGGAATTCGGGGTCTTTTGCCTGATTTCGGATATCCGCAGCATCCGCGCCGGTCGCTCCTAGAAAGACGCCCATCAACTCTGCGTCATCCGCCAGCCAGATCAACACCTGCGTTGCTATCACTGCGGCCTGGTCCCGGTTCATTCATCCATCCTTTTTTGCGGATCAGCTAAATCCTAACTTGCTAAATCATTCATTAAGACCTTCGCGTGATGCTGTCATCCAGGCAAACTGTACATGCGATGGGACAAAAGCTGATGCCAGCGCGCATTCTGATCGTCGAGGCTATTCCCGCCAACCGGGCGCTGCTCAAGACCAGTCTTGAGGCGGCCTATTACGACGTGCAGATGACCGGCAACGCGGCAGAGGCTGTCCATCTTGCCCGCCACGACCAGCCCGACCTTGTGCTGTTAAGCGCCGGGCTGAGCGGGGGGGAGGGGTTGACCGTTTGCAAGATGTTGAAGTCGGCCCGCGAAACCATGCACATTCCGGTGATTGCCATTGGCGACGACAGTGGTGCAGATGCGCAAAAGGGCTTTGCCGCCGGGGCGGATGATGTGCTGATCCGGCCCTTTGATGATCTGACGCTGAAAACCCGGCTGCGCAATCTAGTCAGGATGAAATTGATGCTTGACGAATTGCGGCTGCGCGACGACACAGCCCGCGATCTGGGTTCGGTGGCCGAGGCAACACCGGATTTCGGTTTTGCAGAGCAGGCGGGCGCGACTGTCCTGCTGCTGCCGCAAAATGCGCAGGAGGCGAGCGCCTGGTCGCGGCACCTGTCCCAGTCTGGTGTCACGTCGGTCGTTGCCTGGTCCGAGGCTGAGGCGCTGGCGCTGACACAGGACGGTGCGGTAGAGGTTTGCACCATTCCCCGGCGCTTCGCGCAATCCGGGGACGGGTTGCGGCTGATCTCGCTGCTGCGTTCAAATGCGGTGACACGCCATCTTGGAATTATCTTCGTCGCGGAAAAAGGCGATCCGTCTGTTGTGGCTGACGCGTTGGAGGTCGGGGCCAGCGATTTCATCACGACGCCGATGAATTTGGGCGAGTTAGCGGGCCGCGTGCGGTGTCAGTTGCGGCGCAAGCAGGTATCGGACCGGCTGCGAGCCAATCTGCGCGATGACATCCGTGCCTCGATCACCGATCCGCTGACGCGCCTGTTCAACCGTCGATATGCAGAGCGGCACATGGCCGGGATGCTGGCGCGGATGCGCGAAACCGGGCAGCCATTCGCGGTGATGATGTTGGACCTGGATCATTTCAAGCAGGTCAATGACCGCTTTGGCCATCTGGCCGGAGACGAGGTTCTGGCTGAAGCCGCAGAGCGGCTGGCTGTGTCGGTCCGCAATGTCGACCTGCTGTCCCGCTTTGGCGGGGAGGAGTTTTTTATCGCGATGCCGGACGCCTCGTTCGAGGGGGCCGCACAGGTTGCCGAACGAGTCCGGGGCGAGATTGAGGCGGCCCCGTTCCGCCTTAGCGACGGGCGGGAGCTGTGCCTGACCATCTCGATTGGTGTTGCGTTGGTCGATGCGGCGCGTGAGGATCCGATCCGCGATGTCATCGCCCGGGCGGACCGGGCGCTTTATGCTTCCAAGGCGGCTGGGCGGAACTGCGTTCGGCTGCAAAACGCTGCGGCTTAGAGTGTCGTGCGGAAGTTTATAGCCGTCTGAAGCCAAAGGGTTCAAAGCTCTAGCTTTTGCGGGATGTTTTGTGCGTTTCACGATAAGCCAGGGAATAAAATCGGTACTGGCTTGTTCCGGGCGGGAGCAGAACGAAGCTATTCTAATGCCAGCACAGTTTGCACCGCGTAAGAGCCACGGCTGACAGTCGTCCGCTCTTGCGATGATTTTCAGCCTGCACCGATCATGACCAAAACGTATTTCAGTGCCGGTCGCGGGAGCGGCGACCCCGGTCCCAACGGTGGTCACGACGGTTCGGGCTTTTTTCCAGATTATCTGCAAGGCGGGAGCGATCCTGCGGCGTCATCACCTCGATCTGCTCCAGGATCAGCACCCGGCCCCAGCGGCCTATCTCGGTCCAGCCAGCATGTTGCGCTTCCATCATCGCGCCAAGTGCGGCCTGGTCAAACTCTGCCTGCCGCAACAGCGCGATGACCTGCGACCGGCGCTCCAGCATTTCCTGCCGATGAGGGCGCATGCTCTCTAGCTTTTCGTAGAAGGCCCGGCGAATTGCTTTGCGATGCTCGCCCGGCATCGCCGATACATAAAGCTGAAACTCTGCGTTTGGGCTTGGCACCTCCACCGCCTGTGGCGGTTTGCGCAGGGCCGCACCGCCAAGCAGGCCTATGCCCGCCAAATTCAGCGCCAGCGATACCACCAGCAGCCAACGCATCCATGCTGGACACTGTGCCTTTGCACCCGGGTTATCGGTTCCCGCCATTGCCTAAATCTCCTGCACGAAGTCATCGAACATCGCAAACGGCTCGGCCGTTGCAGTGTCGCTGCTGATCTGCACATCAGCGGTTGTTCCCAGTGTGATGGGTTGCGCATAGCCCAGCCAGATACCCAGCAGGGCCGAGGCGGTTAGCGCGACCGCGACTCCTTGCCCACCGATCTGTGCCAGTAGATCAGCACAGACCGCCGCCAGCCGCGCCAGACCGCGCGGGCGCTGTGCCGCTGTTGCATCCGCCATCAGCCGCCCCATCAATCCAGCCGAAAGATCAGGTGTGTCGCGGCGCAATTCGTCAAAGCCTTGTGACAGAGCCTTGTCCAGATCGGGCGGTATGTCCTGTTTATCCACCATTCTCATCATCCTTATATCCAAGGCTGTCGGCCTTGTCCGCCAACCGGGCTGTCAGACCACGTTTGCCGCGGGCGATCAGGCTTTCGACGGCCTCCACGGATACCCCCATGATCTCAGCGATCGCGGGATTTCCAAGCTCTTCAAGATGCCGCAAGGTCACGGCCAGCCGCTGTTTGTCCGGCAAACCGGCCAAAGCCCTGCCAAGTGCGTCGGCCCGGTCCGCCTGCTGCAGACGCGCGGCGGCAGGGGCCGCAGTATCGGCAATGTCGGGCACTTCGTCCGAGGATTGCCGCCGCCGCTTGCGCAAGCGGTCCGCGCAGAGGTTAGAGGCAACGGTATAAAGCCAGGTGCTGACCCGAGCCTCGCCCGCACGCCATTTGCTGGCGTTGTTCCACAGACGCAGCATCGCCTCCTGCACCACATCCTCGGCTTCGGCCTGATCGCCGAGCATACGCGTTGCCAATCGCATCACTCGTGGCGCGTGGCTGTCGATCAGCTGGCGCGCCGCATCCGCGTCGCCCGCCGCATAGGCTGCAACCAGTTTGGCGTCCATCTCTCGTTGTGGGTCATCCAGTGGCATCATCACCTGCCACTATGCCCTGTCCGCCGTCGCTGTGCCATTCTTCCCCGCTTTGGCATCCGTTATGATCTTGTTACGGGCCACCGCAGTGTTTCCGTCGGCATTTTTTGCGACATCGAGACGCGGGGCAATTAAAGGACAAGAATTCAAAGCGATGATCGGCTAAAAGATCTGTTATGCAAGCGAAACAGAGTCTTCCCCCACAGCCGGTCGAACGCGACCTTCGTCAGGCACTTTGGCGCGGCTGGAAGCGACGGTGTCCGAAATGCGGTTCTGGCCCGCTTTTGCAAGGATATTTGACGGTGCGTGACACTTGCCCTGTCTGCGGGCAGGAGTTGCATCACCACCGCGCCGATGATGGCCCGGCCTGGCTGACCATCCTGATTGCCGGTCACCTAATGGCCCCGGTCATGTTGACCGTGTATGAACTGTGGCGGCCCGAAGGCTGGGTGATGGCCGTCGGCCTATCTGCGGTATTCACGGTGTTGTCGCTGTATCTGCTGCCGCGCATGAAAGGCGTCTTTGTCGGCTTTCAATGGGCCAAGCGCATGCATGGCTTTGGCAACGAGGTGGAGTAGCGTCGCTGGACAAGTCTGCGCCATCCGGTCAGGTTATGCCGATGACAGATCAGCCGATTCATGATGCCGCGACAGTGATCCTTTGGCGGCAGGGGGATCAACCCGAGGTTTTGATGGGCTTGCGGGGTAAGGGTGCCGTGTTCATGCCAGATCGCTATGTGTTTCCCGGTGGCCGGGTGGACGCGGCGGATGCAGAAACCGGTCTTGTTGCCGACCTGCCTGAGGTATGCCGGACCAAGCTGGAGCAGGACGCCCCGGGCCGGGCCGATGCCCTGGCCATGGCCGCTATCCGCGAGGTGCGCGAGGAAACAGGTCTAAGCCTGTCCCGCCTGGGAACCATGCCGACCCCCGTACCCGAAGGATGGGAGGACTTTGCCACCCGCGGGGTGATCCCCGATGCCAGCGCCCTGCGCTTTTTCTTTCGCGCCGTTACCCCGCCAGGTCGCACCCGCCGTTTTGACGCCCGCTTTTTTCTGGCCCCGGCAGAGGCAGCGACCGGCGATGCCGAGACCTTTGCCGAGGCAGGTGGAGAGTTGAGCCATTTGCATTGGGTGGCGCTGCCCGACGCACGCAACCTGCGTCTGCCATTTGTCACCTCTATCGTGCTGGCAGAGTTGCAGGCGCATCTGGCCGACCCGGACCTGCCGCGCCCGGTGCCCTTCTTTGACAATCGGCAGGAGACACCGCGATTTCTTGCGCTTTGATGGGCCGGGATGCTTGACACGCTGCCCTGAGCGTGTACAAGCCGACCTTCGAAATTCAACCGCGCGGATCGGCCGCGCGAGGAGACGGAACAGATGGCCAAGCCAACCACGATCAAAATCCGCCTGAACTCGACCGCGGATACCGGGCATTTCTACGTAGCAAAGAAAAACGCCCGTACCATGACCGAGAAGATGGTGGTGCGCAAATACGATCCCGTTGTGCGCAAGCATGTCGAATATAAGGAAGGCAAGATCAAGTAATCTTGCCGACTTTTCATTAAAGAAGCCGCAGCGGATGACCCGATGCGGCTTTTTTGTTTCTGCGACCTTTATGGGGCATCATGCCGTTTCGCTTAAGCAAAAATGACAGTAGCGATATCGGCTTCGCTCTAAGCTGTTTGCAGAGCGGGGCGATTCAGTTCGGAAAGTTCAAGGAATGGCTTTACCACGTTATTGAACATGCCGAGGAGCCGCCGTCTTACATCTTCGATATGCTTGATGTGGGGAAGCAGGTGGATTTCAAGGCCTTTCGTATTATGGGTTTTGTCGCTTCGGGGCAGCTGACAGATCAGCAATGCGATGCGCTGGAAGGGATCGGGTTTTTGCGCGGTATCAGAGATTTTGAAGATCAGGTAAGTCGGGAGGATGCGATTGCTGCTTTTCGGGCCGATCCCGAGTTTGAGACCAGGGTCAGGTTGTTTTTCCCTTTCCTGGATATGGATGCTGTGGTTGGTCCCGACCCGGATAAGGGATTTTAGAGTGTCATGCGAAAAGACGGAACCATCTAACGCTGCCTGAAATCAGGTATTTCGCGAGACGCTATAGGCCGCATCGGTATGGGTCAGCGTGTCATCTGGTGGCGGGATAGTCGCAAAAAAAAGGGCCGGTCATTTGACCGGCCCGTTCTTTGAAGTCTTGTGTCTGGATTATTCCTGGCTGCCAAACATCTGCAGCAAGAACATGAACATGTTGATGAAGTCCAGATACAGGTTCAGCGCGCCCATGATAGCCGCTTTACCCAGCCATTCGGTCTGACCGTTGGACGCCATCATGACGTAGGTTGTTTTGATCTTCTGTGTGTCATAGGCGGTCAGCCCGGCAAAGATCAGAACACCCAGGAACGAGATCGCAAACATCAGGGCAGGGCTGCCAAGGAAGATATTGACGATCGACGCAACGATCAAACCAACCACACCCATGATCAGGAAGCTGCCCCAGCCGGACAGGTCTTTCTTGGTGGTGTAGCCCCAGATCGACAGGCTGGCGAATGCAATCGCTGTGATGAAGAACACCTGTGCAATGGACATTCCGGTGAAGACGGCAAAGATCCAGCTGATCGAAATACCCATCACAGCGGCGAAGCTGTAGAAGAACAACTGAGCCGCTGCCTGGCTAAGCCGGTTGATCAGCGCACCAAAGGCGAACACCATGATCAGCGGTGCGAACATGATCGCCCAGCGAAGCGGTGAGAAGTAAAGCGACTCGATCATGCTTGCAGGAATGATCGTCGTCGACTGTCCGGCGAGGAATGCCTTCACATCCATGCCAAAGCCATAGGCCACCGCACCGGTGACGATCATGGCCACAGACATCAGGCCGTAGACCTTGTTCATATGCGCGCGCAGCCCCTCGTCGATATGCGCGGCGCGGGTACCAACGCCTGCGCGTTGAACTGTGTCAAATTCGGCCATCAGAACCTCCGTTTTTGCGAGCCGATACAGGCGGCAAACGCCCCCTTTTGGTATTAGAAGTCAATATTGGATGTTCTAGGATTGTTTTCAAGAGGGAAAGCCAGAACTATTTTGCAAATCTGGAGTTTACATAAACCCCAATTCCAGACGGGCTTCGTCCGACATCATATCCATGCCCCATTGGGGCTCCCAGACCAGTTGGACATTGACCTGTTTGACCCCGGCGACTGGTTCAATTGCCTCAGCTACCCAGCCCGGCATCTCACCGGCCACAGGGCATCCGGGGGCGGTCAGGGACATCAGCACCTCAACTTCATTCTCGTCATTGACCTCAATGGTGTAGATCAGGCCCAAATCGTAGATATTCACCGGGATTTCCGGATCATACACGGTACGGCATGCCTCCACGAGTTGATCATAAAGCGGATGATCCGTGGTTGAAGGCTTGATCAGCGGTGTGCCTTCCATTGGTGTGTCGGTTTCAGCGTTCATCGATCTCTCAAAAATAATCCTGATAAAACATATAGGGAAAAGGTAGGCTTAGGTCCAGTGAGGTTGGCTCTGGATGCAGTAATGTCCTGGCTGTTGCCGAGCGGGATGATTTTGCGTCAAATTCAGCAAAAGTCTTAAGGAGATTGCACGATGCGCCGTCGTTTAATGATTTTTCTTGCTGCGGGAATCGTTGCCGCGGGAGCGCTGTTTTTCGCCGCAACACAACAGGGCTGGTTTGCGACACCCGATGATCGCGGGCCGCTTTGGGCTGATATGAAGGCTGTATTCGAAGAAAGCGGCTTGCTGATCGTGATCGAAGAAGAGGTTGTAGACGAAAAGTTCAAAGATCAGGTCCTCTTCAGCCTTTTGCACGATGGTGCCTCAAGTGAAAGGCATGGCGACATGTTTCGCGCGCTTAACGGCCCTTTTGAGGACGCAAAGATCTATTGGATAAGCTTGGACGATCCCGAGTATTTTCCGGGCGGCAATGGAAGCCCCTCCTTTATGGCGCTTGTCGTTGATGACAGGGTCAAAATGGCGAGCGCGGACGGTTACCTGGCCGCGCCAAGTTTCTAAAGTGCAGTACGCTTTGAAGAGTGGAGGAAGGTAGCCGTTGGCGCGCTCGCACTTCTTTCCGGGAATGAAATACCTGAAGATGTTCTGGAAAAGATGATGGATGATATGCGCTCAGGTGAGCTTAAGCGTGCACGCCCCGAGATTGCAGGAGATCATAGTCTCGTTGCGGAAGACGACCGCACAATCGGTGACACAAGTGTCTGGGCGCAGCTGTTTTTCAACTTTGGCGCAACGGATGCTTCGCCCAAGTACTATATATATGGATGAGTGCCATTGCAGATCGTTGCCCTCCCAAAATGGATGAACCGACCTTTTTTGCGCGCTATATCTGTGGCGCGGGCCTGAAAGACATTTTGACAGATGATGCAGAGTAGGGCTGCAACAAATATAAGCAGAAGTAATGCTGTTTCGAGGAGGTTTTAGGCATGTTTAGATTCGCAGCGCTTTTGCTGGTATTCCTGCCGTTATCCGCAAAGGCTGACTTTGCCACGCAGTTGGCAGAGGCGGCAGAGGAACGGGCGACGCATTTCGTGCTTTATGATCCAAGCTACCGATCAATGGATTATCCGATGGGTGATGTTGCTGCGAACCGTGGGGTTTGTACGGATGTTGTGATCCGGGCCTATCGTGCGCTGGACATAGATTTGCAGCAAGAGGTGCATGAGGATATGCGCGCGGCCTTCACTCGCTATCCTAAAATCTGGGGCCTCAGCCGTCCGGACCCGAACATTGATCACCGCCGGGTGCCCAACCTTGAAACCTTTTTCAAACGCCATGGCCAGTCGCTGCCGGTCAGCGATAGGCCCGAGGATTACCTGCCGGGAGATGTCGTCTCCTGGCGGTTGCCTGGGGGGTGGCCGCATATCGGAATCGTGACGACCCGCAAAACCGATGCGGGTATGCCGCTGATATCCCACAATATCGGGCTGGGAACGCGGGTTGAGGACATGCTGTTCGATTTCGATATCGTCGGCCATTTCCGGTTTGATGGGGGGAATTGACGGCTTGACCCCGGCGGCGCGCGCCGTCAAAGCAGCGGCATGAGCTTTTCATTTCGTATCGACGCCACCGATGGCAAGGCCCGCACAGGCGCAATCTCGACCCCGCGCGGCGATATTCGCACGCCCGCTTTCATGCCAGTGGGAACGGCCGCAACCGTCAAGGCCATGATGCCCGAAAGCGTGCGCGCCACCGGGGCGGATATTCTGCTGGGCAATACCTATCATCTGATGCTGCGCCCGGGGGCAGAGCGGGTAGCGCGGCTGGGTGGCCTGCACAAATTTATGAACTGGGAGCGCCCGATCCTGACCGATAGCGGCGGCTTTCAGGTGATGAGTTTGTCGGATCTGTGCAAGCTGACCGAAAAGGGCGTGACGTTTCGATCCCATGTTGACGGCTCGAAACACGAGCTGACGCCGGAACGCTCCATGGAGATCCAGAAACTGCTGGGTTCTGACATCGTCATGTGTTTTGACGAATGTCCCGCCTTGCCCGCTGATCGTGACCGGATCGCTGAGTCTATGCGTCTGTCCATGCGCTGGGCAGAAAGATCACGAGAGGCTTTCGGCGACCGCCCCGGGCACGCGCTTTTCGGCATTCAGCAAGGCGGGCTGGAACAGGATCTGCGTGAGGAAAGCGCAAAAGCACTAAGTAGGATCGGTTTTGACGGCTATGCCATCGGCGGGCTGGCCGTGGGCGAGGGGCAGGAGGCCATGTTCAAGGTCCTGGATTATGCACCCGAGATGCTGCCAGCAGACAAGCCACGCTATTTGATGGGCGTCGGCAAGCCGGATGATATCGTTGGCGCGGTGCTGCGCGGTGTGGATATGTTCGATTGCGTTCTGCCATCACGTTCCGGTCGCACCGGTCAGGCGTTAACGCGGCGCGGCCCGGTCAATATCAAAAACGCCCGCCATACCGACGATCCACGTCCTCTGGATCCGGATTGTAGCTGCCCCTGCTGCACGAAATACTCCCGCGCTTACCTGCACCATGTATTCAAATCGGGCGAGATCATTGCGTCGATGCTGCTGACTTGGCATAATCTGCATTACTATCAGGAGTTGATGGCGGGGTTGCGGCAAGCAATCGCTGGTAAACAACTTAAGGATTTTATTAAGGCATTCCATTCTCGCTATTGTGGCGAGGATCTGCCAATTATCTAAAACGCGACACATTTTACTAGGCATTCACATAGTTTTGGCTAGCTTTCGCCACATGCAGACAGTAATAGCCTCGTTAACCCAAACGGAGTAATCGGTAATGCCTACGTTCAATTTTGCACTCCTTGATGCTGCGGGAGTAACACGAAGCGGCAGTAGTTTTGTTGTATCATCGCCGACGTTTTCAACGCTCTCTATTGATGACGATGTTAACGGTTCGGGGAACACCTTCTTTGATGGTGACATCGACGCCGACGAAGTTGGGCGCGATACCAATCAGTATTTGGCTGGTACCACTACTCGGGTTTACCTTGAAGAGGGACTGATTCTTACCGACGAAAACAACGTTGAATATACTGTGTATCAAGTTGAGGTCGGGGGTGTGGTTCAAGGTTACGTGTTTCCGGACGGTCAGACACCTTTGCCCGCTGGTAACTATACCATAACAAGTACGTTTGATATCGGTTATTTTGGTCAGGGGCCACGCATTGACGTTACAACGCTCGAACAGGATATTGTCTGTTTCGCTCGCGGCACGTTGATCGAAACTTCGAATGGCCCTGTTGCTGTTGAGGACCTGACGGCTGGTGATATGATCCGCACGCTGGATAATGGTGAGCAGCCGTTGCGTTGGGTTGGGTCGCAGGGCGTACCGGCTCAGGGCAATATGGCACCTGTGGTGATCAAGGCTGGTGCGCTGGGGAATGATCGTGATCTGGTCGTCTCGCCCAAGCACCGTATCTTGCTGGATGGCTGGCGTGTTGAGCTGCTGTTCAATGAGAAAGAGGCGCTGGTTACAGCCGATTCGTTGCTGAACGACACGACCATCACCTGCCGTGAGGGCGGTGAGGTGGAGTATTTCCACCTTCTGTTCGATCGCCATCAGATCATCTTTGCCGAAGGTATCCCAAGCGAAAGTTTCCACCCGGCAGAGCAGGGTATGGGCAAGCTGGCTGAGGCGTCACGTCAGGAAATTCTGCAGCTGTTCCCGCAGCTGGCTGACGGCATTGATACGTATGGCCCGCCTGCCCGTCGGACACTTCAGGCCAGCGAAGTTGCGCTGCTGAACTGATAGAGATCACGATTTCTTGTAGCATCGGCCCCGCAGCACCGTCTGCCGGGGCCGATTGTTTTTGAAAATCCGCGCCACGCCTCGCTTTGTCCGATGCGTCCATGCGGCGTAACATACACCAAAGCAGACCCTCGCTCTTGAAAACCGGCCCCAAAGGGCGCATCTGATGACCTCAGGACTGGAGGCCGCATCGTTGCCGGTATTCGGGGCGACGGTCTTGCAGATATAAGGAATTGTTATGACTGAGCAGAGCAGCGTCACGCACCCCGTTCTAACCTTACGCGATATCGTGGTCTTCCCTCACATGATCGTGCCTCTTTTCGTCGGTCGTGAGAAATCCGTCCGCGCATTAGAAGAGGTGATGCGCGACGATAAGCAGATCCTTCTGTCCAGCCAGATGGACCCGGCTCAGGAAGAGCCGGATACAGAGAGCATCTACCGTATCGGCGTCCTGGCCAATGTTCTGCAATTGCTGAAATTGCCTGACGGCACCGTGAAGGTGCTGGTCGAAGGTCGCCAGCGCGTACAGATTACCGAGTTCCTTGAGAATGATGCCTATTTCGAGGCGCAGGCCGATCTGATCTCCGAGACAGAAGGCGATGCAGATTCCGTGACCGCCCTCAGCCGTACCATCGCGCAGGACTTCGAACGCTATGCCAAGCTGAACAAGAATGTCCCCGAAGAAGCAGTTTCTGCGGTTGAGGACTCTGAAGGCGGGGCGCATCTGGCCGATACCGTTGCGGGCCATCTGAACATACGCCTGGATGAAAAGCAGGAGCTTCTTGAAACCACTGATGTGGCGGAGCGGCTTGAGAAAATCTATGGCCTGATGCAGGGCGAAATGTCGGTCCTGAAGGTTGAGAAAAAGATCAAGACCCGTGTCAAATCCCAGATGGAGCGGACCCAGCGTGAGTATTATCTGAATGAGCAGATGAAGGCCATTCAGAAGGAACTGGGCGATGGCGAGGGCGGCACCGATGATGCCGCCGAGTTTGAGGAAAAGATCGCCGCTACCAAGCTGTCAAAAGAGGCTAAAGAGAAGTCCGAAGCAGAGCTGAAGAAGCTGCGCAACATGTCCCCGATGTCGGCCGAGGCAACGGTGGTGCGCAACTATCTTGACTGGATGCTGTCGATCCCCTGGGGCAAGCGCAGCCGGGTCAAAAAGGACCTAACCAACGCGCAGGAAATTCTGGATCGTGACCACTATGGTCTTGAGAAGGTTAAAGAACGTATCGTTGAATATTTGGCGGTGCAGCAGCGCTCTAACAAGTTGCGCGGCCCGATCCTGTGTCTGGTTGGCCCGCCGGGTGTGGGCAAAACCAGCCTTGGCAAATCCGTGGCGAAGGCCACCAATCGCGAATTCATTCGTATCTCGCTTGGTGGGGTTCGCGATGAAAGCGAAATCCGCGGTCACCGTCGGACCTATATTGGTTCTATGCCGGGCAAGATCATCCAGTCGATGAAAAAGGCCAAGACGATCAACCCTTTGATCCTACTTGATGAGATCGACAAGATGGGCCAGGATTTCCGGGGCGACCCGGCCAGTGCGATGCTTGAGGTTCTGGACCCAGAACAGAACTCCACCTTCATGGACCACTACCTTGAGGTCGAATATGATCTCTCGAACGTGATGTTCCTGACCACGGCCAACAGCTACAGCATGCCGCGCCCGTTGCTGGACCGGATGGAGATCATCACGCTCTCGGGCTACACCGAGGATGAAAAGCGTGAGATTGCCAAGCAACATCTGGTGTCCAAACAGTTGAAAGGCCACGGCCTGAAAAAGGGCGAGTTTGAGCTGCCGGACGAAACGCTGACGGATGTCATTCGTTACTATACCCGCGAAGCGGGCGTGCGAAATCTTGAGCGCGAGATCGCCAAGCTGGCACGCAAGGCCGTGACCAAGATCGTCAAAGGTGAGGCCGAGACAGTCGTCGTGAAACCTGAAGATCTTGAGGATTTCCTTGGCGTGCGTCGTTTCAAGTATGGTCTGGCCGAGGACGAGGATCAGATTGGTGTGACCACCGGACTGGCCTGGACGGAAGTTGGCGGTGATCTCTTGCATGTTGAGGCGCTGAAACTTCCCGGCAAGGGCCGGATGAAAACCACCGGCAAGCTGGGCGATGTGATGAAAGAAAGCATCGATGCGGCCAGTTCCTATGTGCGGTCTCAGTCGCCCGATCTTGGGATTAAACCGCCTGAATTTGAAAAGATCGACATTCATGTGCACGTGCCCGAAGGTGCGACGCCCAAGGATGGCCCGTCTGCCGGTGTGGCGATGGTGACCTCCATCGTGTCAGTGCTGACTAAAATCCCGGTACGCCGTGACGTTGCGATGACGGGTGAGGTCACCTTGCGGGGGAATGTCTTGCCTATTGGCGGCCTGAAGGAAAAGCTGCTGGCTGCGCTGCGCGGTGGCATTAAGACAGTGCTGATCCCGAAAGACAACGCCAAGGATCTGCGCGACATTCCCGACAACGTGAAGGACGGCCTGGAAATCTATCCCGTCGCGCATGTCACCGAGGTTCTGAAAATTGCCCTGACCCGCCAGCCAGAGCCCGTGGAATGGGACGAGGCGGCGGAGGCCGCAGCGGCCGCGGCGGCTGCGCAATCAGGTGCAAGTGCAGCAGGCGGTGCACCAGCGGCCCACTAGGTGTTTGGGCCTTTGAAATACCTCTTGCGGCGGCGGGAAAACGAAACGCCAAACCCGTCGCCGCAAGTCCACCAGCAAGGTGATGCCGCCCTTACGGCCTTGATGGATTTGGCCGAAGCCTATGGTGGTGGCACCCCATCCGAGACATTTCGTTCTGCTCTGCAGGCATTTCTTGATCCGATCGAAGGACGGGATGCCCGGATTGCTGAAATGGCTGCTGGCCTTCCGGATATGGTGCCTGCAAATGGCGCTGCCCTATTAAAGCGTTTCGGGATAAACCTAAGACACAAGCTTATCCCGAAACGCAGTGATAAGCCGATAGGGTGTACGCGTTTCGATTTTACGTGATGTCTCAAGGTAAACTCGAAACGCTTTAGCTATCATTGTCGGCAGTCATGTGGAGAAGGGCGGCGATGCGCGGGTTACGCTTCCCGCAATAAAAGCGACCTTTATCAAGCGGCTTGGTGAGCTTAGCACAGCGGAAGAGCCTGAGGCCGAAGCCCTGCATGAGGCCGTTAACCAAACCGCACAATCCCTGGTCGCGCATCTTTCGCACCATCCTGATCTTCAAACTGCGGTTGCCGATGCAGTGGATTTACGCGGTCTTGCGGAAGAAATGTCAGAGCAGAGCAATGGCGCCGGCTGGGTTCTGCAGATGCTGAATATTTCATCAGCTGAGTTGATCGTGCTGGAGGTTGAGACGCAACGCGGCGTGCGAATGTCCTACCGGAATATCGCGAACTGTTTTCACCTGTTTACGCTTTTACAGACGGCGTGGGCACAGCAGTTCAACGCGCCTAGAGCGCCGTCCTTGAAATCTGAATCGGTGGGATTCCCACGATGCGGATTTTGTGATTCACTATATTTGGAGGTGGAACATGGGCAAATCGCTATCACTGGATATTCGGGAGCGTG
>NZ_JBTLNE010000039.1:0-35335 GCF_054457435.1 Halovulum sp. GXIMD14793
GGCTTCCTGTTCTTTGATCATCCCAATGATTTGGACTTCCGTGAAACGGCTCTTTCGCATTCGTTTGCTCCTTCAAAAGGTTGAGCAAACTCTACATCAGAACGAGGGAAGTTTCGGGGAGCAGGTCAGATCGTTTGCGCAGGTGCGGTCAAGAGCCTCTTCCGACCATGCTGAAGGGCATGGGACAAGTGCCTCACCGGACGTCACGAGGGTGAAATAGTAAAACGTTTCCCGATGGGTGCCCAATAGCCTTCCGAACGCAGCTCTTGAAGCGTCTGCGATGGACTTGGACAACGCTATAAATGTGACTTCAGACCGACCCAATTCACATTGTCTCCCCAAGAAAATGATCTGCCGAAAATCTGATCTTCATCCCATACAAACAGGATTGTGGAAGGGTAATTCTAAAACCTGGCATCAGACAGGTGCAAGGCTGCTGTCAGCGGCTGGCACCGTGTTTTTATCACAGGTCCTATGGATCAGTTAATGGCAAATTGACCCGGAATGCGGCCCCTTGTTTTTGCGGCAAAAACGTCAGTTTTCCACCCAGATTGCGCACGATCTCGCGGCTGATGGGCAGGCCAAGGCCAGCGCTGCCTGACAGGCTTGCCTCGCTCAGCCGGGCGAATTTTTCGAATATGTGGTCGTGCTGATCCTCGGGGATGCCGGGACCATTGTCGGCAATGTCGATATGCAGCCGTGTGTCGCTGATAGTGGCACGGATGTTGATGCGCGGCGCTTCCGCTTGGCCATATTTCACAGCGTTTGAGATCAGGTTGACCAGAACCTGCACAAGACGATCAAAATCGACCATTACCTCGGCCTGAAGCCCGTCGCCATCGATATTTAGCGCGACTTTTTCGGCCCGGCGCTGGCCTTCGGTTGCGGACAGGGCGGTGTCGATGACCGCCTGCACGCGGCAGGGTTTCAGATCCCAGCGGACCTGGCCGCTTTCCAGAAAGGACAGGTCCAGAATTTCGTCCAGCAGCCGGGTCAGTCTTTGGCTTTCGTCGTGGATAATGGCGGTGAACCTCTGTGCCTCATCCTCCTCTATCTCGCGGTCCTTCAGAATTTCGGCGAAGGACCGGATGGAGGTCATGGGCGTGCGCAATTCATGACTGACCTGCGACAGGAACGCATCTTTTTGCGCACTAAGCGTGGTCAGCCGCGCATTGGCGCTGCGCAACTCGCTTGCGGTTTCCTCCAGCTGCTGGCTTTGCTGTTCAAGCTGTTGGGAATACTCCACGATTTGCGCGGTTTCATCGGCCATTCGGATCAGCTGATCGACCGAGATTTGCCCACCCGCCGCGATCTGCCCCACCATCGCATGGGCCGAGGCGGAGCCGATGGAGCCTGACAACTCCCGCTCGACCCGGGCAATCAGCGCGTCATCCGGGTCAGGCAACCCATGCGATTTGCCCTGCATCCTTGCGGCCTCGGCAAATAGTGCATGGGCGGTATCGCGACCCAGAATGCGCTGCGCCAGGGCAAACAGCTCCTCGGACGAGGCATAGCGCCCGACCACCATACCCCGCACCGGTTCGGACTGGCGGAACACATCGACGAATTGCGTGCCCTGTATACGTTCCAGCATCGGCGGCTGTGACATCAGCGACACCGCGACAAAGCTGGTTGTGTTTAGCAGGATCGACCAAAAGATCGTATGGACCAGCGGATCATCAATCTGCAGGCCGAACAGCGCCTGCGGGCGCAAGGCGGCGATACCAAAAGGGCCCTCGGACAATGTGGTCGCCGACAGGATGAACGCCCCTTCGAAGCTGGGCAGAAACAAGGTATAAGCCCAGATTGCAAAGCCGATCCCGATCCCGGTCAACGCTCCCTTGCGCGTCGCACCGCGCCAATAGATGCCGCCGAGCAGGCTGGGCAACAGCTGCGCCACACCGGCAAAGGAAATCAACCCGATAGATGCCAGCGCCCCCGAACCGCCTGTGACAAGAAAATAAAGATACCCCAGCCCCAGGATCACCCCGATGGATATCCGCCGGCTGGTCAACACAACGGACCGG
Organism: Halovulum sp. GXIMD14793; assembly: GCF_054457435.1. Taxonomy (NCBI): domain Bacteria; kingdom Pseudomonadati; phylum Pseudomonadota; class Alphaproteobacteria; order Rhodobacterales; family Paracoccaceae; genus Halovulum; species Halovulum sp. GXIMD14793. The sequence goes on from NZ_JBTLNE010000039.1 coordinate 2,028, forward strand.
ACATCGCCCGAGGTTTCAACCCGCCCCGCACTAAGCCGCAGCCAGACCGGCACGGCAATGTGGTTCGAGATCATCGTGGACAGCGCAATCGCCGACACGATCACCATCGAGGTCGAGGCCGAAAACCCACCCAGATAGGCCAGCAGGGTCAAAAGCTCGCTGTTTTGCGACAGGGGAAGGGTCAGGACATAAAGATCGGGGTTGGCCCCCTGGGGCAAAACCTGTTTGCCGACGACAGCGATGGGCAGAACGAACAGGCTGATCAACAACAGATAGGCCGGAAAGGCCCAGGACGCGGTGGTCAGATGCCGCTCATCAGCGTTTTCCACGACCAATACCTGAAACATGCGCGGCAGGCATATGATGGCTGTGGCGGACAGAAAGGTTAGGGTGATCCAGCGCGGCGTATAAAGCTGCTCTGGCACAAAACCGGCTGGCATTCCTTCAAACACATGCGCAGGCCCGTCGCGCAAACCCCAGACGGCAAAGATGCCAACGGCGACCAGCGCGATCAGTTTCACCACGGATTCAAAGGCAATTGCGGTGACTACGCCATGGTGCTGCTCATTCGCATCAATCGTTCTGGTTCCAAAGAGAATGGCAAAAATCGCCAGACCGATGGCCAGCCAAAGCGTCACGGTTGGCGGGGCACCACCCTCGGACAGGACCGAAACGGACAGGGTCAGCGATTGCAGTTGAAGCGCGATATAAGGGGTGGAGCCGATCACCGCCAGCAATGTGACCACAACGCCCAAGGTCGCACTTTTGCCGTAGCGAGAGGAAATCAGGTCAGCGATAGACGTGATGCGTTGGGTGCGGCTGATACGGACCAGTTTGCGGATCAGAAACCACCAGCCGAAAAAGACCAGTGATGGGCCAAGATAGATCGGCACATAATCCAATCCCCCCCGCGCGGCAGAGCCGACCGCACCATAGAACGTCCAGCCCGTGCAATAGACCGACAGCGACAGCGTGTAGATCCAGGGGGAGCGGAGCCATCCAAGCCTGCCATGTGCGGCACGTCGTTCCGCCCAGAATGCAATCAGAAACAGAAAGGCTGCATAGGTCAGGCTGACGGTCAGAAGGGCATTGCCGTCACGCATAAGATCAGCCGGTTTCGCCCTGCATCAGCTTGCGCGAGATGCGGAGCGTGGCAAGGATCAGGAACATCCAGACCGCGTAAATATACAAAAACGCAGACGGAATACCGGCAATTGTCTCGATCCCAGCAAAGATATTCAGAACGGGCGACACGGTCAGCGCCACACCAAAGACAGGCAGCACAAACGCCGTGTCCTCGCGGCGGCGGCGCGCAAGGGCGCGATCGGCGATTGTGGGGTCCGTGTCGCTCATGCGGCGATCAACTCGTGTACAGTTTTGACCACCTCGGCGTTTGAGAAGGGTTTGGTCAGGAAAGCATTGACGCCCAACTCTTCTGCGGTTTGCCGGTCGCGCGGCTGGCCCTTGGCGGTCAGCATCAGGACAGGCAGGGCGGTGTGTTCGCTTTGGCGGATATCGCGCAGAATGTCGAAACCGGATCGGTTGGGCAGCATGACATCCAGAATGACCAGATCCGGCGGGGCGTCGGTGATGGTCTCAAGGGCAGCGGCGCCATCCTGAACCACCCGAACCTCAAGCCCCTCACGATCCAATAGGAACCGCAAGGCGACGGCGATGTTGGGTTCGTCCTCAATGATCAATACGCGCTTTGACACAAGCTATCTCCCTAAGACGGCTTTTGTCGCCGCTTGATGACAAGACTAGCGGGGTTTTTAGGGCAGTGTCACGGGGATTCAGGCCGGGATCAGTTGCGGCGCGGTCCGGGCCGGGCATTGTGAGCGGGTGCAGATCGGGCAAGTGGTGCCGACATCTGCCGGTTCTGCCGGTGGGGATGGCCAGGGGCTGCTTTCGGTACTGACCAGCAACATGGCGGCGACCAGATCGGACCGGGTCAGGGCCGTGGCATCGCGCGGCACCGCCAGCGCAAGGGCGGTAAAGATCGCTCCGGTGTCATGCGTGATAGACCTCAACACCGGCTGGCCCGGCTGACTAAATGCCTGAAACACCGGCCAGAGCGTGCAGGCATTGCCGTGACGCGGCAAGGGAAAGCGCGGCAGTGGTTGGCGGAGCAGCGGAACGCCCGAGGCAGAGCTGATGATCAGACCAAACTGCGGGGCTTCGATCCACGGGCGACGCAGCACGGCCAGTCGCCGGAATACTGCGACCGGGCTTTGGCCGAATTGCTGCGCCAACGGCAGCGGATCATACCCGGCGGTTTGTGCGGCCTGATGGAACCGGTGCAGCGGCATCGCATAAGCGTCCTGCGCGTATTGATGCAGATGCGTGCGGGCAGGCGCATCGATCCCGGGATCAGCCTGCGCCGTCAGTATATCGTCGATCAGCGCATCAAGGCGTGGGTGGGCGGCCTCAAAGGGCAATTTTGACAGCGTTTCTGCCTCAAGGTCCAGCGCGTGAAAGCTATGGCCTTGCCCCTCAAGCCACCGGTCCATCGCTTCCTCGGCCGTGGCGGCCCCGGCATCGGGTGAGCCTGCGCGCGACAGGTAATCGGCCAGCCCTTGTGCCGTGTCGGACAGTCGCACGCTTTCGCTATGCAGATTGCGATGAAAGGTGCGAACCTGACCTTGGCCGATATCCTCGACCTGCGCCAGCAACGACGCGGTCGAGCGGATCGCGGTGATATTGGACAACATGCCATGGACGTTCTCTGACAAGAACGGATCATGGGCCAGCCGGTCCGAAAGACCTGCAATTGCGGCCTGCTGATCGCGCAGACGCCGGTCCATTCTGGTGATGATCTGCGCCCATTCGGGAAACTGAGCCGCAAGTTCTGGCGCACGGCTGTCAGGACCGGCATTTCGGGCTGCCGCCTCGGTCAGGTCGGAAACCAGGGCGGACTGGCTGCCATCATCCAGATCACCGGGATGCATTTCCAACTGCTCGGCAATCGCGTTCAGCACCTGCCCGCCGATTCTGCGCCGGTTGTGTTCAATCAGGTTGAGGTAAGAGGCTGAGATACCGCAGCGCCGCGCCAGTTCGGTCTGGCTGATCTTGGCGCGACGCCGGACCTCTCGGATGCGGCTGCCAGCAAGGGAGCGGGGCATCGGAACACCTTTGATTTGACTGCCATTTTTGCGCTGCAATGTAAAGTATTTACAATTTTGCAGCGCAGCATCGAAAAATATTTACATCAAAATTGTTTGTTCGCAATAGTTTATTGCGTGATTGACTATCCTGCCGAATACTGACCGTGGGTTATTACCCATGCCCTCGGGCCAAACATATCCTTTGGGAGGAGCTTCATGTCAGATACTAAACTGAATCGTCGTGGTCTACTTAAGTCTAGCGCTGTGGTTGGTGCCGGGCTTGCATTGCCAACGATCTTTACCAGTGCTGCGCGTGCTTATGTGAATGAGCCGACAGGTGGCAGTGTCACCTTTGGCTTCAATGTGCCGCAATCAGGTCCTTATGCTGATGAGGGCGCGGATGAGCTGCGGGCCTATCAGTTGGCCGTGAAGCATCTGAACGGCGAAGGCGACGGCGGGATGATGAACACGTTTTCATCCAAGGCGCTGAAGGGCAACGGGATCCTCGGCAAAAAGGTCGAGTTTGTGACGGGTGACACTCAGACCAAATCTGACGCCGCGCGCGCAAGTGCGAAATCCATGATCGAAAAAGATGGTGCGATCATGATTACCGGTGGATCGTCCTCGGGTGTTGCTGTGGCCGTGCAGGCCCTGTGTCAGGAAGCGGGCGTGATCTTCATGGCTGGCCTGACCCACTCCAACGACACGACCGGTAAGGACAGGAAGGCCAACGGCTTCCGCCACTTCTTCAACTCCTACATGTCGGGTGCGGCCCTTGCGCCAGTTCTTAAGAACGCCTACGGCGAAGACCGCAAGGCCTATCACCTGACCGCCGACTACAACTGGGGTTACACCACCGAAGAGGCTGTCCGGACCTCGACCGAGGCGATGGGCTGGTCAACAGTAGAAGCTGTAAAAACACCGCTTTCTGCAACTGACTTCTCAGCTTACATCACGCCGGTTCTGCAGTCTGACGCAGATGTTCTGGTTCTGAACCACTACGGCGGCAACATGGTGAACTCGTTGACCAATGCTGTTCAGTTTGGTCTGCGCGATCGTGTCGTGAACGGCAAGAACTTCGAGATCATCGTTCCGCTATACTCGCGCCTTATGGCGAAGGGTGCAGGTGCCAACGTTAAAGGTATCTTCGGGTCGACGAACTGGCACTGGTCGCTTACCGACGAAGGATCGAAGGCGTTCGTTAAATCCTTCGGCACCGAATATGGCTTCCCGCCAAGTCAGGCAGCACACACATGCTATGTGCAGGCGCTGCTCTATGCGGATGCTGTTGAGCGTGCGGGTAGCTTTAACCCATGTGGTGTTGTCGAGGCGCTGGAAGGCTTTGAATTCGATGGTATGGGCAATGGTCCGACGCTTTATCGGGCCGATGATCACCAGTGCTTCAAGGATGTTCTGGTTGTGAAAGGGAAAGAAAACCCCTCCTCCGACTTCGACCTTCTGGAAGTGGTAGAGGTGACACCGGTTGCTCAGGTAACCTACGAACCCGGTCACCCACAGTTTGCGGGCGGTAGCCTCGGCACCTGTAACGCAGGCGCATAAGGTTCCGGGGGCCGGCGGGTATACCCTGCCGGCCCTGAACCGCCGACAGCCCCGGTTCACGCGGTGGCTTCTAAACCCGTACCGCAGGAAACAGATTCATGGACGCAATTCTGCTGCAGGTCCTTAACGGCCTCGACAAAGGGTCGGCCTATGCGCTGATCGCGCTTGGCCTGACACTTATTTTCGGCACACTTGGCGTGGTTAACTTCGCGCATGGCGCGCTATTCATGCTGGGCGCTTTCTGTGCTGTCACCTTCAACCGGTTGCTGACATTGTCCTACATGACGGTCGATCCTGACCGGACGGACTTTCTTGGTAACCCGCTTCAGGTCAAGACACCCTATATCGAGAATATCTTCGGTCCGGAATTCAGCGCGGCGCTTATCGATTGGGCCGTGCCGGTCTCGATCATCTTTGCCATTCCGGTCATGATCCTGATTGGCCTGTCGATGGAGCGGGGCCTGATCAAATATTTCTACAAGCGTCCGCATGCGGATCAGATCCTGGTTACCTTTGGCCTAGCGATTGTCCTGCAGGAAATCATAAAGTATTTCTACGGCGCGAACCCGATCCCGTCGCCAGCACCGTCAGCTTTTGCAGGAAGCTTTGATTTCGGTGCGATGCTGGGCATGGATCCCGGCTCGATCATATACCCCTACTGGCGTCTCGTTTATTTTGCCTTTTCCGCGATGATCATCGGTGCTGTCTTTTTCTTCCTGCGCTACACGACCTTCGGCATGGTTGTGCGCGCGGGGATGGCAGACCGCGAGACCGTTGGACTGCTTGGGATCAACATTGATCGCCGGTTCACAATCATGTTTGCAATCGCGGCCTGTGTCGCGGGTCTTGCTGGCGTGATGTATGCGCCTATCAACTCACCTAACTATCACATGGGCATGGACTTTCTTGTCCTGAGCTTCGTTGTGGTCGTTGTCGGTGGTATGGGGTCACTGGGTGGTGCTGTTCTGGCGGGGTTCCTGCTGGGTATCCTGGAAAGCTTTGCATCGATGACGGCAGTTTTGAATGCGCTGCCCGGCATCAACCAAATCATCATTTATCTGGTCGCGATCGTCGTACTCCTGACCCGTCCGCGCGGGTTGATGGGTCGCAAAGGCGTGATGGAGGATTAAGACATGCTGAAATTGGACCGCAAGGACACGCGCCTGTTTCTCATCGTGATTGCGCTGACGGTATTTGCGCCTGTCATCCTGAACCCGTTCCCCGAAGGATCGAGTTTTGCGCAATTCAACGCGGGATATCCCGACCTGATGCAGCGCTTTGTGATCTTCGGGATATTCGCGATTGGGTTTAACATCCTTTTTGGCCTGACCGGCTATCTCAGCTTTGGGCACGCGGCGTTTCTGGGTGTCGGATCTTATGCCAGCATCTGGATGATGAAGCTTCTGACCGTCAATGTGATCCCCGGGATTATCGCGTCGGTGATCGTTGCAGGCTTGTTTTCGCTGCTGGTGGGGTATGTCAGCCTCCGCCGCTCTGGCATCTATTTCTCGATCCTGACACTGGCCTTTGCCCAGATGTCCTATCAGTTGGCCTATTCTGTTCTGACACCGATCACCGGTGGCGAGACGGGGCTACAGCTTAAGCTGAATGATCCGCGTATCCTGGATGGTGCGGCGACAGGAGTGACCCCTCGGGCCAGCTTCTTTGGTATCGACATGCGCGCTGGTACTGAGGTGACGTTTGGCGATTGGGTGTTCACGCTGAACTTTGGCTACTATCTGGCTGCGTTCATCATGCTGATCGCTTTTTATATTTCGATCCGTATCTTCCGCTCGCCAATGGGAATGATGCTTCGGGCGGTCAAATCAAATCAGAATCGTCTGAACTACACGGGGGTGAATACCAAGCCTTACACACTGACGGCTTTTGTGATTTCAGGCATGTATGCGGGCCTTGCAGGTGGTTTGCTGGTCGCAATGGACACGCAGGTTGGGCCTGAACGTATGTTCTGGACGGCAAGCGGTGAGGTCGTGCTGATGTCCATCCTGGGCGGTGCCGGAACATTGATCGGGCCGGTGCTGGGTGCGGGCTTTATCAAGTACATGGAAAACATCGTCTCAAAGATCAACGAAACCATCCTTCACCAGTGGTTCTACTGGCTGCCGGACGGGATCGAGGACTTCATCGTGGCGGTGATCTATCCGTTTATCGGCAAGGGTTGGCATTTGACGCTTGGGATCCTGTTCATGATGATCGTGATCTTCCTGCCTGGCGGTCTTGTCGAAGGTGGCCAGCGCATCGCCGGCTGGTTCAGCGGCAAGCGCCGCAAGAACCGAAAAGACACCGGTGGCAGCACCCCCGACTCCACCCCGGCAGAGTAAGGAGCGAAGGCGATATGGGAATCCTAGAGGTCCAGAACGTCAACAAACGCTTCGGCGGTTTGCAGGCGCTAAACAACGTCAATCTGAATGTCGAGGAAGGCACCGTTCACGCCATCATCGGCCCGAATGGTGCAGGAAAATCAACACTCCTGAACTGCTTTGTTGGGCGGTTGATGCCCGATACCGGCTCGGTCATGTTTCAGGGCAAAAGCCTTTTAGGCATCAAGCCGCACCAGATCAACCAGCTTGGCGTCAGTCGCGTTTTCCAGACGCCCGAGATTTTCACCGATCTGAGCGTGCTGGAAAACGTCATGATCCCCGCCTTTGCGAAACGCGATGGTGCCTATCGCCTGAACCCGTTTGGCCGCGTCTTACGCGAGGCGGAAATTCGCGATCAGGCCGAGGAGGTGCTGACCGATGTCGGCATGGCCGATAAGCGCAACATGACCGCGTCCGAGATGTCACGCGGCGATAAGCGGCGGCTGGAAATGGCTATGTGTCTGGTGCAGGATCCCAAGCTGTTGCTGCTGGATGAACCCACCGCCGGGATGGCGCGGGCCGACACCAACAAAACAATCGACCTGCTGAAACATATCGGTGAGACCCGCGGCATCACCAAGGTGGTGATCGAACATGACATGCACGTGGTGTTCAGCCTGGCCGAAAAGATTGCTGTTCTGGCGCAAGGCACCGTGATCGTTGAGGACACGCCGGAAAACATCAAGGGCCACCCGAAGGTCCGCGAAGCCTATCTTGGGGAGGCGCAGGTATGACGGATATCGACGATCAGTTCCGCGAAGCAGCGGAAAATCATATTCCACGCTCGGCCCCGGCCTATTTCTCGGCCCATGATCTGCATGCCTATTATGGCGAAAGCTACATCGTGCAGGGTGTCAGCTTTAACATCCATGAGGGTGAGATTCTGGCCTTGCTTGGCCGCAACGGGGCAGGCAAAACCTCGACCCTGCGGACTATCGCTCAGATCGGCGAACCGGCCCTGACCCATGGGGAGGTCTGGCTGGACCACAAGCCAATCCACGAGATGAAGTCCTTTGAGGCCGCGCAGGCGGGGATCCAGTTGGTGCCAGAGGACCGGCGTATCATCCCCGGCCTGACGGTCGAGGAAAACCTTAAGCTGGCCCAGATCGCCCCGCCGCATGGCTGGTCGATTGAGCGCATCTACGAGTTATTCCCACGCCTTGGCGAACGCCGCAGTCAGGAGGGGATTACCCTGTCAGGTGGTGAACAGCAGATGCTGGCCATTGGCCGCGCGCTGGCCCGTGACATCAAGCTGCTGCTGCTGGACGAACCCTACGAGGGGCTGGCCCCGGTCATCGTGCAGGAAATCGAACGTACCCTGATCGAGATCAAAAGCCTTGGCATGACCACCGTCATCGTTGAACAGAACGCCGTTGCCGCACTGAAACTGGCAGATCGTGCCGTGATTCTTGATATGGGACAAGTCGTGTTTGACGGCACCGCGCAAGAGGTGTTGGATAACGCCCAGCTGCGCGAAGAATATCTGGCGATCTGACGATCCGCCTAAGCGAATAAATTGGGGGAGGACACCATGACCGACGCACTTTATCCACCATCACCGGAATTTGCGGCCTCTGCCCATATTGATGCGGCGACCTACGACAAGATGTATGCCGCTTCGATCAATGACCCGGATGCGTTCTGGGGCGAGCACGGCAAACGCATCGACTGGATCAAGTCCTTTACCAAGGTCAAGAACACCAGCTTTGCCCACCCCGATGTCTCGATCAAATGGTTCGAAGACGGCACTCTGAATGTCGCTGCCAACTGCATTGACCGGCATCTGGCCACGCGCGGCGATCAGACCGCGATCATCTGGGAGCCGGACGAACCCGATACCCCGGCGCAGCACATCAGCTATCGCGAGTTGCACGAAAACACCTGCCGCATGGCCAATGTGCTGAAGGCGCAGGGCGTGGGCAAGGGTGACCGGGTCGTGATCTATCTGCCGATGATCCCCGAGGCAGCCTATGCCATGCTAGCCACTGCGCGGATCGGCGCGGTGCATTCGGTGGTGTTCGCAGGCTTTTCGCCCGATGCGCTTGGCAACCGTATAAATGATTGTGACGCCAAAGTTGTTATTACCGCCGACGAGGCCCCTCGCGGCGGGCGTAAGACGGCGCTGAAATCCAACACTGACGCCGCGCTGCTGCATTGCAGCGACAAGGTAAAATGCCTGGTCGTCAAACATACCGGCGGCCAGACCATCTGGATCCAGGATCGCGACGTTGACGTAAAGGCCGAGATGGCCACCGCCAGCCCTGATTGCCCGGCCGAGGAAATGGCCGCCGAAGATCCGCTTTTCATCCTTTATACGTCAGGGTCTACGGGCAAGCCCAAGGGGGTTGTGCATAGCTCTGGCGGATACATCGTTTATGCGTCGATCACGCATCAATACACATTCGACTATCACGACGGCGATATCTTTTGGTGTACGGCGGATGTCGGCTGGGTCACCGGGCACAGTTATATCCTCTATGGCCCGCTGGCCAACGGTGCGACAACGCTGATGTTCGAAGGGGTGCCGACCTACCCGGACGCCTCCCGCTTTTGGCAGGTGTGTGAAAAGCACAAGGTCAATCAATTCTACACCGCCCCCACCGCCATCCGCGCGCTGATGGGGCTGGGCGACGACTATGTCACCCGCTGCGATCTGTCTTCGCTGAAGCTGCTGGGCACGGTGGGTGAGCCGATCAACCCCGAAGCCTGGAACTGGTACAACACCGTTGTCGGCAAGGGCGAAAGGCCCATTGTCGATACCTGGTGGCAAACGGAAACCGGGGGCCACCTGCTGACCCCGCTGCCGGGTGCTACAGCGACCAAGCCCGGCTCGGCCACTAAGCCGTTTTTCGGGGTGGAACCGGTGGTTCTGGACCCGCAAACCGGGCAGGAACAGACCGACACCGCGACCGAGGGCGTGCTGTGTCTGAAGGACAGCTGGCCGGGTCAGATGCGCACGGTCTATGGCGATCACGAACGCTTCGTGAAGACCTATTTTGCGGATTACAAAGGCTATTATTTCTCCGGCGATGGCTGCCGCCGCGATGCCGATGGCTATTACTGGATCACCGGTCGTGTCGATGACGTGATCAACGTCTCGGGCCACCGGATGGGCACGGCCGAGGTGGAAAGCGCACTGGTCGCCCATGCCAAAGTGGCCGAGGCGGCGGTGGTCGGCTATCCGCACGATATAAAGGGGCAGGGCATCTATGCTTATGTTACGTTGATGTCAGGGACCGAACCCTCGGATGAGTTGCGCAAGGAACTGGAAGGCTGGGTTCGCACGGAGATCGGTCCGATCGCCAAACCGGACCTGATCCAGTGGGCGCCGGGCCTGCCCAAAACCCGGTCCGGCAAGATCATGCGGCGTATCCTGCGCAAGATTGCGGAAAATGATTACGGCGCGCTGGGCGATACTTCGACCCTTGCGGATCCGTCAGTGGTCGATGATCTGATCGCAAACCGTATGAACCGCGGCTGATATGCAACAGTGGTGATGTGTCCCTACCACGACATATAGTCGCCGCAATCGCTGTTTAACCACGATGCAGGGCGCGGTGGCGAAATCACGGCGCTTTTAGCATTCTAAATCTGTCGCGCCTTGTGCTGTGACTCTGTTGGTGGTTCAATGCTGCAAAACAACAAGACTACAAACAATGAGAGCAGGAGAACGAAGATGGGCCGTAGAATCCCAATCGTTTTGATGACACTGGCGATGGTTAGCTGCAGCGAAGCCGAGGTTCCGACCGAAGCTGCGCCTGAGCCGACCGAATGCGGGGCACCGAAACAGCAGAATCTGATAGGCAAGACGGTCGACGATCTGGCCGCTGTGTCTTTTGAATCACCGGTTTCACGTTTCATCAATCCTGGTGACGCCGTGACCGAAGATTTCAACCCGAACCGTATGAATATCGTGTTCGACGAGAACGACAAAATCACTCGCGTCTATTGCGGTTGATTTGACTTCTCGCCACTCCGTCACTGTGTCGGCGGAGTGGTTGAGGCTTGGCTTTTCCCGTTGGGAAAAGTGCACGGCTATGCCGACTGCTACGCAAAGCGTGCCATCAGCACCAATGCGACAATCGCAAAGAAAATTCCGGCGATATCCCGGGGCATCAGCTTTTCATCAAAAACAAAAAGCCCAGTGCTGTTATCATCAGCACGGTCAGCACCGCGTACCAGACACCGACTGTGGCCAGCGACATGTGGCGCATGGCAATAACAAAGCCCAGGCCCGACATCATATAAAGCCCCATGCCCAACAACAGGTGGCGGTTTGCCCATTCCTTTTGCATTGATGCGATCTTCAAGGCCCAGTCGCCCAACACCGTGACCAGAACGATGCCAAGGATTGCAAGATATGGATTATTCATTGTCACCCCCGATATCAGGGGAGGTAACGCATGGTAAACATTCAAACAGTTATTTGTCACCATGAGATCAACCCGGGGTGTCGCTGTTGCGCTGCGCAAAGAACCTAGTCGGGCATCATAAAGCCAACAAAGGGAGGCATTGACACCAGCCCTTCCCATTTGCGCGATATCAGTCAGCCAGCGCCATAACGACCGGGCTGCACCCATCGCAGCTGGCGACGCTTTTTGCGACCTGAACTATGCCGAAGCGGGTTTTTATAAGGTAGTTCACGCCCTTATCCGAAACCAAATGCCCGGTGATAACCACATCACCATGATCTATCCTGATGGCAACGGTATCGGCGCTGACCGCCGTAGCAGCGCCCGCCAGAAACATTCCGAGCACTATACTTTTTAAGTTTCTCATCATCACACTCGCCCCCGATCGTTACAATTTGCCAGTGTCACAGATGCGCGACATTGGACGACATAGCTGCCCTTCAACTGTGATTAAAGACAATTTGTGACAGTTTTCTAGAGAATATTCTCCTTAAGGTTGATTTTGCTGATGTAGATCGTCTCATCCTGACCAATTTGCTTACAGGCGGATCACAGATATCTCTCTTACGCTGGCTAGAGCCTATCGAGTGCTATCTCGCTACGGCGTTGATATCAAAAGCTTTCCTGTTCTACTCATCCGGCCCTTCCTCTTCGAGCAGTTGAATCGTGCCAGCTTTGGCCATTGCCTGAATTTGACGCACAACCTCCTGATGTGCGCTTTCGCCGTCGCGCTGGCTGCAATCGGGCATGGACTCGACCTCTTCCACCAGACGTTCGGACAGGCGTTTCGAGATATTTTCGACAATGAAACTGTAAGAGGGGTTGCTTTGCAGAACCGCCCATTTCAGCGCCAGCAATAGCACCGGTTCGTCCACCTCTTTGGCGATGATGGCAACATCGCGCGGCTCCACACGGCTGTGGATATCGGCGAAGGTGAACATGGTGCGCAGCACCTCTGCGGCCAGGGCTGGTTTCTGCTCTTCCAGTTGCGCGATGAATTTTTCCCGAACCTCTGCGGTCAGGTTGTTCATCAGGCCAGCAATAACATCGGCAGGTCTGCGGGACCGTTTGGTGCGCTGGATTGCAGACAGGAAGTCGCGCGCGATCACACGCTCTACCATTTCTGCGACATCATTATCGAGAGCGGGAACGCGTGATAGCCGAAACACGCATTGCTGGGCAAATTCGTTGTCCAGCCGCTCGATCACGCCAGCCGCCTTGTCAGGGCGCAACTCTGACAGGATAACGGTCGCGGTCTGAGGATGCTCTGCGCCTATGAAAACTGACAGTTGTGCCGGGGTGCAATCGTTCAGCTTCTTCCATGCTGCCCGGGTATCCCCGCCCTCGACATCATACATGATCTTTTCGATCGAGTTGTCGTCAAGCACCTGACCAAGCAACCGTCGCGCGGTGCCAGAGCCGCCCGACACTTCCTCATCCGTACCGATAGACAGCAGAAACTCTGCAATGATGCTGTCCAGCAGTTCTGCTGGAACGCGATCAAGGCCGGAAATCGCTGTGGCGATGCGTGTTAGTGAGGTTTCGTTCATCGACTTCAGAAAGTCACCGGCCAGTTCCGGGCCGATGGCGGTCAGGATGATGGCCGCTTTGTTGATCGGGTCGATCTCGTCGGTTTTGCCGGAAAGACCCTGGCGCATGGCCTCCCATGGTTCGGCGCGGTCGCCTTGGCGTTCAGCCGGCTGCCGTTCGCTTTGCGCAGCGGGGACCAAAGCCCCGCCAGCGCCGGGCTCTGTTGAAATCCGGGTCTGCTCTGCCTCTGTCGTGGTCATGTCGCATAGCTCCGGACCAGCGCACCGGCCAGCAGGGACCAGCCATCGGCCAATACGAAAAACGCCAGTTTGAACGGCAGCGACACAATTGCGGGCGGCACCATCATCATCCCCATCGACATCAGAACGGCAGCGATCACCAGATCAATAATCAGGAAGGGTAAAAAAACCAGAAAGCCAACTTCAAAGCCGCGCTGAATTTCCGATAGCAGGAAAGAGGGTACAAGAACCGAAAGCCCCGGCTCGGCATCACGGCGGGGGGCAAGTTCTTGCATCATAAGAAAGGTTTCGGGGTCGACCCGCGTCTCCATGAAGCTTCGGAACGGGGCCATTGTGGTTGTAAAAGCCTCATCGGGGGAGGTGTTGCCCGCCAGCATTGGTTGCACCCCTTCGGTCCAGGCCTGGGTAAAGACCGGTTCCATCACGAACCAGGTCAGGAACAGGGCCAGACTAACGATCATCATATTGGGCGGGGCCTGCTGTACGCCGATGGCCTGGCGCAGGATCGACAGGACCGTGACCATGAAGGGAAAACAGGTGATCATGATGGCCAGGCCCGGGGCGAGGCTGAGCAATGTGATCAGCACGAACAGCTGCACAGAGCGCAGGGTAAGAGAGCCGTCGCCCAAATTAATGGCAACCTCCTGCGCTACGGCCGCCGCGGGCAACAGGCAGGCGGGCAGAAGGATCAGGCCTGTCAGACAGATGCGAAAGATGGGTCAGACCCCTCGTGACAGGTCGGCCACCTCGGTCAGGCGTACGCCCAACTGGCCGGTGCCGTCATCCATTTCCTGCAACTCGCCGCGGGCAATCAGGCGGTCGCCGATAAACAGCTCCACCGGATCGTCAATCTTGGAGTTCAGGGTCAGTACCGAATCGCGGCGCAGTTGCACCAGTTCGCTGACCAAAGGCCGCGCCCGCCCGACCGAGATTGTCACGTCGATGGGCACGCCCATAAACGCGCTTTCACGGCGCTGGTTGTCAGCGTTGCCCAGCATATCAGACACTTCGGCCTCGGTCGGGGGCAGTTCGTCCTGTAGCGGAGAGATGGGCGTATTCTCGATGTCATCCGACATGTGACAAATCCTCGTTCTGATCAGGGGCAAGCGCCTGGCGGAAGCGGGCGATGCTTTCGGTCATTTCTGCAAGGCAGCGATCCAGGTCGATATGGTCAAAGCCGTCGTCCCAATGGAGCTTTGCCTCAAGCGGTGTCAGGCGGTTGTCTTCAACCACCTCGCTGGCACCGGGCCAGTCAGTTAATGCGGCTTGCAGGGTTGCTGCGGCTTCGGGCGCGCAGTGCAGCACGGGGCGCAGGTCCGGCCGGTGATCCAGAGCGGTGCGCAGGTGCGTGGTCAACTGCTTTGCAAACCCGGCTTCAGCCAGCGCGGGGGCCAAAGTACTGACCATTGCGTCAATCACCGGCAGCAGGGACGCAATGGCGGCGGTCTGCGCTGCGTGCTGTTCCATGGCGTCGTCGCGCAGAGCTTCGATCAGCTGCCCGCGCAATTGGTCCTGCACTTCCGCATGTTCGCGGGCGCTTTCATCTGCGCCTTGCTGAAAGCCTTTCGCATGGCCATCGCGATAGGCCTTGGCGATCAGCTTGGCGGTTTCCTGCGAGGCCGACGTCTCGGTCGCGCCAAGGGGTGAAAATGTCTCTAGCTGCAATAGGGCCATAGATCAGGCCTTCCCTTCGGCGTTGGCATCCTCGATCCAGCGGCGCAAAACGTCGGCAGATTCGTCCGAGCGGTCCTTGATCACGCTGCGCAGGTTTTGCAGCTTGCTTTCATCCGGTTTTTCCAGCTGCGCCCCGGCGGCACCCGCCATCTGTGCTGTATTGTCGCCATCCAGAATTTCTACCGCACCAGCGGTTTGTGCCTCGGGTGC
This sequence comes from Halovulum sp. GXIMD14793, assembly GCF_054457435.1. NCBI lineage: Bacteria > Pseudomonadati > Pseudomonadota > Alphaproteobacteria > Rhodobacterales > Paracoccaceae > Halovulum > Halovulum sp. GXIMD14793. Next base: position 17,159 of record NZ_JBTLNE010000039.1, read on the forward strand.
GGGTAGGGCGGGTGGCGGCGTCTGGGTCAGGATCGGTCGGATCACGAACAGCCCCAACACCAGCGCAACGGCTCCAAGAACCACCGTCTGGATTAGCTGTATAAGGCCGCCACCAAGAAAACCGGTCTCCTCCGCCTCGGCCAGGGTTCCCAGCCCGGCGATTGCAGGGAATTGTAACGATTGCAGGGTCACGACATCGCCGCGCGCCGGGTCAAAGCCGATTGCGCTTTCGACCAGGGACCGCAGCGCCGTCATCTCTTCCTTGGGCCTTGGTGCCCAGCTCACCGATCCGTCGGCGGCTGTTTCACTGATCCCGTCGATCATGACTGCCACGCTGATCCGGCGAATCTGACCGGGCTGAACAATCCGTTCGCGCCGGGTTTCAGACACCTCGAAATTCTGCCGCTCCCGCGTTTGCGAAGTGGTGCTGGATGAACTGGACACGCCGTCCGCCGCGTCACCGTCAGGCAGGTTAGAGGCAACGGTCACCGCGCCGCTGTCATTGCCTTGCGTGCTTTCAGAGTTTTCTTCCAATTCGCTGGATACAGCGACCCGGCTGGTGGGATCGACGACGCGCTCGATGATGGTCTGACTGTCCATATCCGCGTCGATATTCACCTCAACCACAGCTTTGCCCGCGCCAACACGCGCTGCCAACAACCGTTCCACATTCGTTTTCATCTGCTGTTCGCGCGTCTCAATCGTGTCAGTTCCGGGCGTGCCTGAGCTTTCCGACCCCGCGATCAGAATCACCCCGGCCTCGGCATCGATCACGGCGACATCCATCGCGCCCAGGCCCGAAACGGCCGAGGACACAAGATACCGGATCGCCATCGCCTGGCTTTCGGTCAGCGTGCCATTGGCCATGGTCGCCGTTACCGATGCAGTAGGCCTGATATCCCGCGCAAATGGCTGATTGAGCGGGTTGGAGATATGCACACGCGCCGCCCGAACATCGCGGGAGGCAACGATTGTGCGCGCCAGTTCGCCTTCTTTCGCGCGCCAATAGGCAGCGTCAAACATTTGTGTCGTGGTGCCAAAGCCGGACATCGAATCAAGCAGTTCATACCCGACATTGCCATTCTGCGGCAGCCCGTCCGCGGCCAGCGATAAACGCACCTGATCGCGCATACTGCTGTCGACATAAATCGAATTGCCCCGCACGTCGAAAAGCACATTCTGCTGTTCCAGCGCGGCAATCACCTCACCCGAAGCGGCCGCGTCCAGACCGGAATACAGCAGGGACATATCTGCCCGCGTTGCCAGCCGGGCCACGCCCACCATGGCCAGAATCGCAACGGCTGCAGCAAAGGCAAAAATGGTTTTCCGCCGCCCATCAAGCGCGTCCCAGTTGGCTAGAAGCTGATTCAAGACATGGACCTCTTCGCAGTCACCCCGTCCGTTCTGGTCGCGGCGATGTTGTGATCAGTCATGCGGGGTCAGGCTTAAGAATTGGTTAGCTCTGCTGTGGTTAATACCGATGCCAACAGGTTTGGCGGAGGAACGCAGATGACAGATCAACAACCGGATCCTGAGGCCGAGGATGCGCCAGCGCCCAAGGGCGGAGCCAAAGGTATAGTGATCGCTCTGATCGGAGCGCTGGTCGCTGGGGGCGGCGGGTTTTTTGCGACCTATTCAGGTATTCTCGACAGCCTGCTTGGCGGCGGGCATGACACAGCGCATATGGCTGAAGATGCCAATGTTGCCTTTGTCCCACTGGAGCCTTTGGTCGTTTCCCTGGGGCCGCGGGCCAATGCAAGATTGCTGAAATTCACTGCCGAGCTGGAGGTCGCGCCGGAACATGTCGGCACCGTTACGGCAATGATGCCCCGCATTCAGGATGTGCTGAACACTTTCCTGCGCGCGGTGGAGGAGGACGAGCTGGAAAAGCCCGGCTCCCTGACTTTGCTGCGCGCGCAGATGCTGCGCCGTATTCAGATCGTTCTGGGCGAGGACCATGTCCGCGATCTGTTGATTGTCGAATTTATTCTCAGCTAGGAGGGCTGACCGATGGAGTTTATCGCCGACGGGCTTTTGATCGCAGCTGCGGGAACGGCCGCGCTTTATTGCTGGGTGTTGTCGCGCAAGCTGAACGATCTGCGCAATCTTGACAAAGGGCTGGGTGGTGCTATCGCCAGCCTGTCCGCGCAGGTGGATGAAACCCACGCCTCACTGCTGGAGGCAAAGAAATCAACGCTGGAGCGGACCAAACACCTGTCCGAGCTGACCTCGCGCGCAGAAATAGCCGCCGGTCGGCTGGAGATGCTGCTGGCCACCGTCCACGAAGGCGATAAAGCGCGTCCCGTGCCAACCGAGAAAGTCGCCGCCAAGCGGGAGGCACGGTCCACTGATGACGATCTGCTTACCGCGTTGCGCGGTCTGGCAGGCGTGTCCGGCTCATGATTGGCCGCTCCCTTCCCCGGCGCGGCCATGCCATGGCCCTTTTGATCGCCTGTTTCCTTGTTTCCGGCGGCCTGCGGGTGCTGACCGTTGGCCAGGCCTATGCCGAGCAGGCCGGGAATGCGCCGGAAACTCCGGAAATGGCGGCAGTGGATTGCCCACCTCCCGAAGATGCCGATGTGCTTTTGACTGTCGTGCAGGAACGGGCGCAGCAACTGGATGAACGCGATGCAAAGATGGCAGAGCGGTTGGCTGTTCTGCAGATTGCTGAGGCTGAGTTTGAAAAACGGCGTGACGAACTGATTGCCGCCGAGGAAAAGCTGGCCGCGACCCTGGCCATTGCCGATAACGCGGCAGAGCGGGATATCCAGCAACTGACCGCAGTTTATGAAGAAATGAAGCCCAAGAATGCGGCAGAGATTTTTGATTCCATGGATCCCGCCTTTGCCGCAGGATTTCTGATTCGCATGGCTCCGCAATCGGCGGCGAATATCCTTTCGGCGATGGACAAGAACACAGCCTACACCACCAGCGTGATCATGGCGTCCCGCAATGTCGGTGCCCCCAAAGAATAGCGCGCGCTTGAGGAATTCTTAAGCACCTCGCCCCTAGGGTGAGACATCCAACCCAGTTGAGAGTGTCGGACATATGCTTGGTTTTGTCGGGATCGGTATCGTCTTTGTGATGGTGTTCGGTGGTTACATTATTGCCGGTGGCAAGATCGGCATCATCATGGCCTCCCTTCCATTTGAGATGATGATGATTGGCGGGGCAGCCGTTGGCGCATTCGTCATCTCCAATGACATGGGCGGGATAAAGGGCACGATGCGCGACGTCGGCAAGGTGTTCAAAGGTCCGAAATGGCAGGCGCAGGATTATCAGGACATTCTGGTTCTGATGTTCCAACTGATCCGTATCGCCCGACAGAACCCGATGGAGTTGGAGGGTCATATCGAAGCGCCTGAAGATTCTGCCCTGTTTCAGGAGTTTCCCCGCATCCTCGCGGATCATGAAGCGGTCGAATTGATCTGCGACACGATGCGATCTGCCGGTATGAACTACGATGATCCGATGCAGGTCGAAGAAGTGCTCGACAAACGGATCGAGGCGACGACGCATCACGCCGAACATGGTGCGCACGCGCTGCAGACAATGGCCGACGGCTTGCCTGCGCTGGGTATTGTTGCGGCGGTTTTGGGTGTGATCAAGACCATGGCCTCGATCGACCAGCCGCCAGAGGTGCTGGGAAAGATGATCGGCGGCGCGCTGGTTGGCACGTTTCTTGGCGTGTTTCTGGCCTATGGTCTGGTGGGTCCATTCTCCACCAAGGTGTCGCAGGTGGTTGCGGAAGAATCGCATTTCTACAACCTGATTCGCGAAGTGATGGTCGCCAACCTGCACAAGCACCCGCCCAATATCTGTGTTGAGGTTGGGCGCCAGAACACCCCGCATCAGTACCGTCCTTCGTTCAACGATCTGGACGAAGCCGTCCGCTCACAACGGAAGGAGGCCGCATGACCCGGTTTCTGACTATCCGCATCTGTTTGATCGCAGCGCTCTGGTCGGGGGCCGCCGCTGCGCAGCCGGTGATACAGGTGCGCGCGGCCGAACACCCGGGCTATTCCCGCCTGATTGTCCCTTTGCCCGGCGATGCAACATGGGTCATCAGCCAGGATGGACCTGTCAGCACCGTTGTTTTCCCGGGCTTGCGGGCCGAGTTTGATTTGTCCGGCGTATTCAACCGGATGCCGCGCACTCGCGTTGTCGCCCTGGCCAGTCGCAACACCGCGCTTGGCACTGCCCTTGATCTGACCCTGACCTGCAGTTGCGAGGTTAACGCCGAACGCATCGGCAGCCGTTTTCTGGCTATCGATGTCAGCCGCGAAACCTCAGCAAACGCACCAACCGCGGCTCGGCGTGTCCTCAATCCGTTTGCTGTGCAGGATGAGGGGGCAGAGGCTCCCCCATCCAAGCCTGCAGCAGAGCAAAGTGCAGATGCACAAGAGATCGCAGAGCCCACGCAGTCTGATGTTTCTGAAGCCGCTCTCGCTGATAGGCCAAGGTCTGACGCCGAGATGGCAGAAATGAAGCCATCTGCGGCCAACGGCACGCCGAATACGATGCCGTCCACGACTACAACCAAGACCACGGAGGCAGACGCGCCGCTCACCCAAGTACAGCGCGACCTTCGGGCGCAGTTTGCCAATGCTGCAGCTGAGGGCCTGCTACAACTCGCTGAGCCACAGGTCACGCCGCCGTCCACCTACATGCAGGAACAGACGGTTCCTGATCAAGTACAGGGTGCCGACCAAGCAGAGGACGAAAATGAAGAGCAAGGTGACGACACAGCCCAAACCCCAACATTGGCGCAGCTGGCTGCAAGATTGGCTGATGCCCAGATCAAGACCCGCTTGCCGCTCGCTGTTTCCGATATCGCGGCGGAGACAGCGGAAACCCGGCCCGCCTGCAATTCCGACATGGCGCTGAATGTCGCACGTTGGGGCAGCGGCCTGCCTATGGTCGAAGAGATTGGCATGATGCGCCGCGATGTGGTTTCAGAATATGGCACAGTTGATACCGAAGCGGTCGCGGACCTTGCGCGGCTTTACCTTCTCAACGGTTTTGGCCGCGAGGCAAAGGCGGTTCTCAGCCTCGCCTCCGGTGCCCCCCGTGATCATGATCTGCTCGCTGAACTTGCAGATGTCATCGAAGGGCAGCCGGTTCCCTCGGATGGCGTATTAGCACGTTCCGGTGATTGCGAGGGGCGGATCAGCATGTGGCGCGCTGTGGCTGGTTTCGAAATGCTGGACCGCGAAACCGAACGGGGCGACGCCATCTTGCGCGCGTTCTCGGAACTGCCGCCGGAACTCCGCCGAATTGCTGGCCAGAACATCGCCAGCCGGGCGCTGGACGATGGCCGGATCGAGGCGGCAGCCAGCATCCTGGAAATCCTTGACCGCACCCCTGGTTCCCGGGGTGCCCTTGAAAACATCGCCAGGGCGGAGCTGTCAAACGAGTTGGGCGAGGTGCGTCGTGCAACAACGCTGATAGCAGATGTCGAGAGTACGAACGTCGCCGAACGTCGCGAGGCGCTGCTTATGCGCGCGAGAAGCGTTCTTGATGAAAGCTCAGAGGTGCCCGGAAATCTGATCTCTGATCTGGCCATTGAGCAACGCCTGCTGCGCGGCACCGACGAGGCAGTCACGATTTCGCTTGTAATGGCCGAATTGGAAACCAGACGTGGCCAGCCCTTTGTGGCACTCGATATTCTGGAACAAGATCATGTCATCCGCGCGGCCCCGATTCCCGAAGCCGCCCGCAAAATACTGGACGAGATGGATCCGGCATCCTTGAGCGAGGGCGATTATGTCCGCCTTGTCGCCCGTGGTACCAAGTATCTTGGCCGCGACGGGTTTAGCGAGACCTTGCGCACAGGCTTTGCCAGGGAACTTAACATGCGCGGATTACCCAATATGGCGCTTGAGATTTTGAAGGCATCAAAGGCAATGCCTACAGCAGAGCAACGCCTGCTGCGCGCTGAACTCGAGATAGCATTGAGCATGCCGCGGGATGCCTTGGAAACGCTGGCAGATATGCGAGGAACCGAAACCGCACAGCTAAGGTCGCACGCCCACCTTCTGCTTGGCTCGCCGGCTGGGGCTTTCCAGTCACTTGCCGATCTGCCGCAATCCAACCCCCAGCGCAATAAATTCGCGGCCCTGTCGCAGAACTGGTCCGAGGTTAAACCAGATGCCCTTCCGTCGTCCTTTCGGGGTTTTGCCGCATCGTTTTCTCTTGAGGCTGCAGAGAATGCCGACATCCAGCAGAGTGGGTTGGAAGGGGCCGCTACTGATGAAAGCGAGGCGATCGGTCAGCCTGCCCAAGCAATTTCTGATAAGTCGCAGGTTCCGGCAACGGGTAGCAATAGGGCGGGTCGTTCTGAAGGCGAGGTTGAGATCAAGCTGACAAGTTTGAAAGATGCGCTTGCTTCGACGATTGAGCTGCGCCGTGCCGCGAGCAACCTTAGTGATGAACTTCGCTAGATTGGTAGCTGTAACAGGGTGTGGCTATAATAAGCATTAGAAATGCTGAATATATAGATCTTACTATCAATCCAATCATTTTAAACCCGAAGTAATTGGATGTGCTGGATCGAATTTCTAACAATCGGACACGTCTGCAGCGGTTGCATTTGCGACAATGCTCATTCCAATACGCTGCAGGCCGAGAAGCCCGGAGATCATGCTTCGTTCCAGAATTATTGCCGCTGAATTGGCCATAAGGCATGCTATGAGCAAACCGCTACGGAGCCTGGATAATGACTGATCTAGAAAATTGGACGCCTTCTCAGGTGCATGGTGCGCTGGCTGCGGGCCAGATTGTATTGATCGATGTCCGTACACCGCCAGAATACATGATGGAACATATCGAGGGTGCCTTGCTGATGCCGATGTCCCTTTTCAGGGCCGAGGCTTTACCAACGCAGGACGGCAAGCGGATTGTTCTCCATTGCGGCTCTGGCGTGCGGTCGCAGCGCGTCGTTCACCTGGCTATGGAGGCAGGGCTGGCACCGCTGGCGCATCTCGAAGGTGGTTTCGCGGCATGGAAACAGGCGGGGTTGCCCTATATCGGCATTGATATGGGAACGGGCGGGCCAAAAAAGATGGGTGGTTAGAGCGGCCGCACATTGTGCGGTGCCACCATCTGCGTCATCCGGGCAACGTTTGGCAGCATCGTCGTAGCGGCCCCTTGGCCCGTTTGCCGGAGACGGTTAGCCCGGAGGCTGAAACAAAGCGGAGCCCAAACATGCGCCTGGTCCTCAAACTGACTGTGATGATGTGCATGGTGTTTATGCCAGCCCGCGCTGAGGATTTGCCGTTATGGGAGGCGAAGCTGGGCGGGTTTGGGGTCTATATCCCGGATTACCCGGCCTCTGGCAACTATCGCCTAAAAGGTCTGGCCTATCCCACGCTGGTTTATCGCGGAGACGTGTTGCGCATCGGTGGATCGTCCGCAGCGAAGGTCGTGCCATTCCGCAATCCGCGCTTTGAGGTAGGGATTTCGCTGGATGCGGCCTTTGCCGCTGATAGCGATGGTAACCCGCTACGTCAGGGTATGCCCGATCTGGGTTTGATCGGCGAAGTGGGTCCCGAACTGGTGTTTCACGCAATGACCCTGGATGCAGGATCCAATCATGAAGGAACGATTGACCTGACACTGCAGGCCCGCGCGATGCTGACATTTCAAGGCCAGGAGGGCTTGCGTTATCAGGGTGTGGTGATTGAGCCCGGAGTACGGGTACGCAAGAATTTCGCTAACGGGATTAAATTGCGCGCCTCTGCCGGGCCGATCTTTGCCACCGAAGGGGTGCATGACTATTACTATGGTGTCGCCCCGGCCTTCGCGGCCCCGGGACGCCCGGCCTACAATGCGCGCGGCGGTTATCTTGGCACGGAGGCTGGTGTCGGATTGACAGTTCCGGTTGGCGAACGGCTGAACCTGTGGAGTGGGGTTGGGCTTGGCCATTATGCTGGTGCGGCTAACCAGAGCAGCCCCCTGTTCGAGAAAGAGCTGACGGGCTATGCTTATCTTGGTGCAAGTTTTGTGCTGTTCAAAAGCCGCCGGCAGGCGACGAGGCGGGACTAACGCACTCGGTAGTCAACCTAAGGCACAGAATTTGTCGAAGCATTCTAGGTAAATCAAACAGACGGATTATCGTCAAACGGAAAGAAGGATTGGAAAAATGGTGGCAAGCGTAGGGGTTATGGGCCTGATATTCCTTGGAGTGACGGCAACCAATCTGTCTGGTGCGATCATTGCCGTGCCGTTGATGGCGATATTTTTCGGCGTTTAAAAACAATATAAGCCTGCGCAGGTCAGCTTTTCGCCTGGCCTGTGCTCAGGCTGACTGTACGACGCAGCCAAAACTCGATCATCAGACCAATGACCAGCCCAACGCCAACAAACACAAGCGGGTAGGTTATTGAGGTGTTCTTGGGATAGTAGTTGATGAACAGCGCGCCGCGCAGTTGGTCGATGCAGTGGAACAGCGGGTTCCAGGCGAAAAACGGCAACAAGGCTGCAGGGATCGAGTTGCCAACAAAAAATTTGCCGCTCGTGATCATGTTGCCGCGCTGGTAGACCATTGAGATCATATTCGATAGCCGCGGCAGAAATGGCTTTAGTGACAACATCAACAGCCCGACAACGATCCCGCTTGCCCAGGCCAGCAATATCGGCAAGGCGACGCCTGCAGGGTTGTCGACCTCTAACGACCCACCCAGCAAGTAGTAACATGTAAGAATAACAATGGCTGCGAGCGAAAAAAGATACAGCTTGGACAGCGCCCCGGCGAGAATCACGATCGACGGAACCATTGGCGCATGCGCCATCATGCCACCAGCAATTTGCGAGGCATTTGATACGCCGTTTATGGTCTGATTGTGCAAAAAAAATAGAAAAATCCCGCTGACCAGAAACAGAAACGGATCGCCGCGCAGATTTCCGCCGCCAAAACTGAGCAGCGAGAAAAGCAAATAGAAGATCAGCACCATTGCCAGCACCTGGCTGATCGCGTTCAGAAGCCCAAGGATAGGATTGCCGCCACTTTGCAGCCGTACGTTACGAACTGTCGTGTGAAACAGCAGTTCGAAATACCGATGCGCGGCCTCGGCATAGCTTTCGGTGCGTTCGCTGGTCGTCATAAGCAGGCGGGTCCGTGTGGATTGCTGCACTTTGGTCTGCCAATCGTAAACAAGTCGCTGTAAAAGAGCCAGCAAAGACAGCGCCAAGGGACCAGGCAATGGATATGGACAGATTGATCACCGCCCTCAGGCGGCTTGCGCTTCAGGCCGGGGACGAAATCATGCGGATCTATGAGGCCGATGATTTCGCGGTGAAGCTGAAGGGCGATCAAAGCCCGGTGACAGAGGCTGACGAGGCGGCTGATCGGCTGATCTCGGCCGGGTTGAGGGCGGAGTTCCCGGATATCACACTGATCACCGAAGAACAGGCCGCCAGCCATGACTTGCAGGCTGACACATTTCTGATTGTCGACCCGCTGGATGGGACCAAGGAATTCGTGCAGCGCCGGGGGGATTTCACCGTCAATATCGCGCTTGTGGAAAATGGTGTGCCAACCCGCGGTGTGGTTTACGCCCCGGCGAAAGGCCGCTTGTTTTACACAGATGTAAGCGGTCAGTCTGTAGAGGAAACTGGCCCGCTGGACCCCGAACATCCCGGCGCGACCACGCCCATCACAATCAGCCAACCAGACAATGCTGCGCTGATCGTCGTTGCCTCAAAGTCGCACCGCGATACCGCGACGGAGGATTATATCAATCGATACAGTGTCGCGGATAATGCCGCCGCCGGGTCATCCTTGAAATTCTGTCTGGTCGCGACGGGTGAGGCCGATCTTTATCCCCGCTTGGGGCGCACCATGGAGTGGGACACCGCTGCGGGGCATGCGGTATTGCGCGGGGCTGGTGGAAACGTGGTTCGGTTCGATGATCATACCGACCTGACCTATGGCAAGCCGGGCTATGAGAACCCGTTTTTCATCGCGTTTGCCCCTGGCGTTAACCTGGTAGATCCCGCATGACCGTCGCCATCGTTATCCCTGCGCGCTATGCCTCGACCCGCTATCCGGGTAAGCCGCTGGCCAAATTGCGCGGTGCCACGGGTCAATCCAAAAGCCTTGTGCAGCGCAGTTGGGAAGCAGCGGGGCAAGTTGCTGGTGCCGACCATGTGATAGTGGCCACCGATGACGATTGCATCGCCGATCACGCGGTGGGCTTCGGCGCAGAGGTTCTGATGACGCCCGAGACCTGCCGCAACGGCACGGAGCGCTGCGCGGCGGCGCTGCATCAATTGCCCGCCAGCACGGAGATTGTGGTCAACCTGCAGGGCGACGCGCCTTTGACCCCGCCCTGGTTTGTCGAGGCGCTGATCGCTGACCTTATGGCCGCGCCCGACGCTGATGTTGCCACCCCGGTTCTGCGTTGCGACGCGGCCGCCCTGAACGGATTTCAGGAAGACCGCAGCATGGGCCGCGTCGGCGGGACGACCGCCGTTTTCGACAATGAGCACCGGGCGCTCTATTTCTCGAAGGAGGTCATACCCTATACTGGCCGCAGCTTCACCGAAGACGAGGACATCCCCGTTTTCCACCATGTCGGCGTCTATGCCTATCGCCGCGCCGCCCTAGGCGCTTATGCCGGCTGGGCCGAGGGGCGCCTGGAAAAATGGGAAGGGTTGGAACAATTGCGCTTCATGGAAAACGGCGTCGCTGTGCGCTGCGTAGAAGTTGAGGCAAAGGGCCGCGCGTTTTGGGAGTTGAACAACCCGGTGGATGTCGACCGGATCGAGAAAATTATGAAATCCCAAGGCATTGAATGACCGATACGCCGCCGGTCAGCGTCATTGTCGTCAGCTATCGTCGACCGGACCACCTGCGGATCTGCCTGAAAGCGTTCGAATTTCAGGACTACGGAAACTTTGAACTGATTGTGGTCAGCGACAAGCGGCCCGAAACCCCGCTGCCGGTCCGCTGGCAGCATTTTGATCTGTGTAATATTTCGGCAGCACGGAATGCGGGCCTCGTCATGGCGCGGGGTCAGATCGTGGCGTTTTGCGATGATGATGCGGTGCCGGAATATCGGTGGCTGCATCACCTTGTGCAGCCCTTCTCGGACCCGCAAATCGGCTTTGTCGGCGGCTTTGTGCGCGGGCGTAACGGGGTCAGCTTTCAATGGCGCGCGCAGATGATTGACCCGCTTGCCATGGATCATCAGGCAGTGGTGCAGGATGCCCCATGGACCCGTTTCGACCCTGATCCAAAGCGGGTTCTTAATACGGTTGGCACAAATTTTGCGCTGCGGCGCGATACGGCGATAGCGCTGGGCGGGTTCGACGGAGCCTATCATTACTTTCTTGATGAAGCGGACATCTGCATGCGCCTGTCAAAGGCAGGTGTTTCCGGGGCTATTGTGCCACTGGCGCAGGTGCATCATGGTTTTGCGGCTGGTCCTTACCGCTCTGTCCATCGGGTCCCGAGGAACCTAATGCAGATCGGTGCAAGCACTGCGCATTTTCTGTCTCAGCATTGCCCGGCAGAGATGCGGGCAACTGCCCTGCAAGCAGCGCGTGACCGTCAGCGACAACGTCTTCATGGTTTTCATCATTTTGGTTTGCTGAATGGCGGGAAATTGCGAGGGCTTTTGCAAAGCTTTGATAAGGGAGCAGCAGAGCAGCGCCAAGCATATACGCCTGTCCTCGGGGCTGAAAAGACCGCGCTGGACCCAGTGCCGGTGCATCCGCGCCAAGCATTCATGCTGACCTGTGGCATGTCCTCTGCAACCGCACGAGCAGAGGCAGCACATCTGGCAGGCGAAGGACAGGCTGTGACGCTGCTGCAGGTTCTGCCAACGCATAACAATCTGACGGTAAGCTACCAGCCAGAGGGCTATTGGCTGCATCAGGTGGGACATCTGGGTCGTGATGCGATGCGCGGCCCGCGCCGCTGGAACAGCACTGCAGACTGGGAACGGCTGGAGCGCGCGCGTGTCGCATCCGTGCGCGGCTTACCGCCGGTATAGGATCACGAATTTAACTGCGATACGCGCCCAGACCCGCGTCACAATTTTGTAGGTTGGCTCCCACTGTCCCTTTTTCGACAGTTTGGTTATAGTTAATCGCAACAAGCGGTTGGCAGACTGATTGTTGCCATATTTTTTTCAACTTTGGTGTGTTTTTAAGGCTGCACGGTCGGGATCGGGGGGCCTCGTCGGATCGAAATGAAGGAGAGCGTTCTTGGCGCAAAAAGTTCAGAAAGCCGTTTTTCCCGTTGCAGGTATGGGAACACGGTTCCTGCCCGCAACCAAGTCTATCCCAAAGGAAATCCTGTCGCTTGTCGACAGACCGTTGATCCAATACGCGATTGACGAAGCGCGTGAGGCCGGGATCACTGAGTTCATCTTCGTCACATCCCGGGGCAAGTCCGCGCTTGAGGATTATTTCGACCGCGCACCGGAGCTTGAGAAAGCTCTCAAAGCCAAGAATAAAACGGCTTTGCTTGAGGTGCTTGAAACCACAAATATGCAATCGGGCGCCATCGCCTATGTCCGACAGCACGAAGCACTTGGCCTGGGCCATGCGGTGAATTGCGCGGCGCGGTTGATCGGCGACGAACCCTTTGCGGTTCTGCTGCCTGATGATGTTATCTCTGGCGGCGAAGGCTGCCTTAAGCAGATGGTTGATGCCTATGCGGATGTCGGCGGCAATATGGTTGCAGCGATGGAAGTACCTGAGCAGAGCGTGCCGTCCTACGGTATTCTGGATGTTGCGCGGAATTCGGGGCAGGTCGCACATGTCCAAGGTATGGTTGAAAAACCCAAGCTTGAAGAGGCACCGTCCAATCTGGCGGTGATCGGGCGGTATATTCTGACCCCCAAAGTTTTGCAAAATCTTGGCCAGGCCAAGGCCGGGGCTGGTGGAGAAATCCAGCTGACGGATGCCATCGCCCGCGAGATTGAGGAAAGCAACAACGTCACCGGATTCCGCTTTGCAGGGCAGCGCTATGATTGTGGCTCTAAGGCTGGGTTTTTGCAGGCGACTGTTGCCTTTGGTCTGGAACGTGCCGATCTGCAGGACGAATTCCGCAAATTCCTGATCGACACGGTTGCGCATTCGCAGGCTGCGCAATAAGCCCGGTGTCGATCGGCGACCGGTAGGGGCAGTATGGCGACAATTCTGGTAACAGGCGGGGCAGGCTATATCGGCAGCCACGCGTGCAAAATGCTGGCAGAGGCAGGGCATCTGCCCGTTACCTATGACAACCTTGTCACTGGCTGGCGTCAGGCCGTGCAGTTCGGTCCGATGGAAGAGGGTGACTTGTGCGATCGGGCGCGGCTGGACGCTGTACTGGCCGACCACCAGCCTGAGGCCGTGATGCATTTCGCGGCGCTCTCGGATGTTGGCCAGTCGATGCGTGAACCGCAGCGGTATTGGCGCAACAATGTTGTCGGCTCCATGACTTTGCTGGATGCTGTGGTTGCGGCGGGGGTTAAAACCTTTGTCTTCTCATCCACCTGCGCGACTTATGGTGATCAGGATGGGGTGATGCTGGATGAAAGCTGTGCGCAACACCCGATCAACGCCTACGGCGCGTCGAAACGCACCATTGAGGATATGCTAAAGGATTACGGCCGCGCTTTTGACCTGCGCCATGTGTCGTTCCGCTATTTCAATGTTGCTGGTGCCGATCCTGACCGCAGGATTGGCGAACATCACCGTCCCGAAACGCATCTGATCCCATTGGCGCTGGATGCCGTAACCGGGCGGCGCGCGGCGCTGACGCTGTTTGGTACCGATTACGCTACACCGGATGGCACCTGCATCCGCGACTATGTGCATGTTACCGATCTGGTTGATGCGCATATCCGTGGGCTGGATTACCTGCGCAGCGGCGGCGACCGGACCGTGTTCAATCTGGGCACGGGGCGCGGATTTTCGGTGCGTGAGGTGATTGATACGGTCGGGGCGGTCACAGGCGAGGTTGTCCCAGTGATCGACGGCGACCGGCGGCCCGGTGATTGCACGGCGTTGGTATCCGGTAGCAAACTGGCCGAGGACGTGCTGGGCTGGCGGCCAGAGCGGTCCCAGCTTGAGACGATGATTTCGGACGCGTGGGGCTGGCATCAGGGCGCGGGGTACAGCGCTTGAATGATATCCTTGTCGACATCACCCGGTCGGTGTCGCGCGTCGCGCAGCAATCGTTTTCGGGTGTCGACAGGGTAGAGCGTGCCTATATCGAACACGCTTTGGCATCAGATGCCCGTGCCTTTTTCCTGACGCGCATTCTGGGTGGATATGCTTTGCTGACGGCAGAGGGGATGCAGGCCTTCATCCCTATTCTTGACGGCAAGGCAGAGGTCGACCGCGCCGATCTGTTCAGCCAACTGGGCCGCCGCCAATCACCCTTGCTGCGCCGGGCGGAAAGCACAATCCGGCGGCTGGGCCGGGGTATGAAGGGAAAAGCGCGCCTGCCAGCGTTGTTGCGCGCGCATCTGAGGCCGGGGTTTGACTATTTCAACACTGGCCATTCCAACCTGATCGAGGCGACAATGACAGGGGTCCGGGCCGCCGGGGCTGGCCGGATTTCCGTGCTGATCCATGACATTATCCCGCTGCTGTTCCCCGAATTCACGCGTCCACAGACGCCAGATCAATTTCGCAAGCGGTTGGTCTGCGCAGCCAATCATGCCGATCTGCTGATCTATAACTCTTGCGACACGCAGCGCCGGGCCGGCCAGTGGCTGTCTGACCATGGCCGAACCCCTGCCAGTGTTGCCGCGCCGCTGGGGGTAAGCCTGCCAGAGTTGCCACCCGCAGCCCCTGCAGAAAAACCCAGCTTTGTCGTTCTTGGAACGATTGAGCCACGTAAGAACCACCTGCTTTTGCTGAACATTTGGCGTCAGATGCATGACGAAATGGCTAAGGATGACATCCCGCATCTGCACCTGATCGGCCGCCCCGGTTGGGAGAATGAGAACATCCTCGATGTGCTGGATCGTGCGCCCTTCATGGGTCAGACGGTATTCAACCACGGCTATCTCAGTGATGCACAGATGGTGAAGAAGGTGTCCGGTGCGCATGCGCTGTTGTTCCCATCCTTCGCCGAAGGATACGGCTATCCCCTGGCAGAGGCGCTGGCCCTTGGCAAACAGGTGATCTGCAGCGACCTGCCCGCCTTTCGCGAGATTGACAACACGCGCCCGGTCTTTCTGGACCCGCTGGACGGCCCGGGATGGAAAAAGACGATCCTGGATCTGGCCACCGCGCCGCCGCGTGTGCTGACCGGGTTCAAAGTACCTAACTGGGATACGCATTTCGCGCAGGTCTCAGCGGCCCTTGCCCCATGACTGCACTGCCCTAAACTGCTTGGCATGGTGTTTCAGCTTCTCAATCGAAATTCCCGCGCGCTTAGGACTGAACGGCTTTCCTGGCGGCGGCGGGCATTCCTGCAGGGATTTCAGCTTAAGCCTGTTGTTGTGAGCAATGCCTTGATCCGTAAACCGGGCGTCCTGTGCTTTTCGACCTTGCGCAATGAACGTATACGGCTGCCCTATTTTCTGGACTACTACCGCAAGCTTGATGTGTCGCATTTCCTGATTGTCGACAACGGGTCGGATGATGGCAGCCGTGAGTATCTGGCTGAACAGCCCGACGTCTCCCTGTGGACGACAACGGCCAGCTACAAGGCGGCGGGTTTTGGTATTGACTGGCTGAACGCGTTAAAGACCCGCTACGCGCATGAGCGCTGGGTTCTGGTGGTCGATGTGGATGAGTTTCTGGTCTATCCCTATGTCGACAGCCGCCCATTGCCCGCCCTGACCGATTGGCTGGATGCTAACACGCACCGCAATTTCGGTGCCATGATGATTGACCTGTATGGGAAAGATGGCATCGCTGAGACACCCTATCAGGAGGGCGAGGATCCGGTTGCGGCCCTTGGTTGGTTTGATGCAGGCAACTACACCTACAGCTATAATTCCTGGCATGATAATCTGTGGATACAGGGCGGACCGCGTCAGCGTGCGTTCTTTGCCGATGATCCCAAGGCCGCCCCTGCGCTGAACAAGACGCCCTTGGTCAAGTGGCGCCGCGGACATGTGTTTATCTCATCCACCCATACGCTGCTGCCACGCCGCATGAACCGTGTCTTTGATGATGCCGGGGGGGAGCGGACCAGCGGGGCGCTTCTACATGCGAAATTTCTGTCCGTTTTTGCTGACAAGGCAAAGGAAGAGGTTCGCCGCCGCCAGCATTATGCCGAAAGCCGAGAATATCTAGCCTATCGCGACAAGGCAGAACAGACGCAGCTTTGGACCGATGCCTCGACCCAATACCGCGACTGGCACCAGTTGGAGCAGTTGGGCCTGATCTCAACCGGGGGATGGCTGTGATCGGGTTCATTCTGATGGCGCATGAGAACCTTGGTCGGGCAGCGGCGCTGGCCGGTCATATCGCGGCGCATGACATCCCGGTGGTGCTGCATGTCGACCGAAAGGCGGATGCGGCAGAGTTTCAGGCGTTGCAGCAGACGCTTGGTGACAACCCACTGATCCGTTTCGCACCACGTATGTCCTGCGAATGGGGGACTTTTTCGCTGGTGCAGGCAACCTTAGGCGCCGCGCAGATCATGCTGGAGGCTTTCCCGGATGTCGGGCATGTCGGGCTGATCTCTGGGTCCTGTCTGCCGATCAAGCCGATCCCGCAGATCCGCGATTTTCTAGCGGATTTTCCTGACACGGACTTCATCGAAAGCGTTTCCGCGAAAGAGGATGCATGGATCGTGGGCGGTCTGTCCAGCGAACGGTTTACCTTGTACTCTCCGTTCTCCTGGCGTCGGCAACGCTGGATTTTTGACCGCTTCGTTGATCTGCAGCGTAAGCTTGGGGTCAACCGTGTGCTGCCCGGCGGGCTGGAGCCTTTTATCGGCTCACAATGGTGGGTGCTATCGGCAGGGACGTTGCGGCGTATCCTTGATGATCCCGACCTGCCCACAATCAACCGTTTCTTTCGCTGGGGCTGGATCCCGGACGAAACCTATTTTCAGTCGCTGGCGCGGAAACATGCCCGCAAGGTGATCTCTAAATCATTGACGCTGGCGCGGTTCGATCCGCAGGGAAAGCCCTTTATTTTCCACGACGACCATTTGCAGGTTCTGCTGCAGTCAGAGGCGATGTTCGTGCGCAAGATCTGGCCCGGCTCTGACCGGCTGTATGCCGCGCTGCTGGGCCCGGATCTGGCGCAGATGCAGCCTGCCCGGCCTGATCCATCAGCGCTGGACCGCATGATGCGGCGCGCGACCAATGTGCGGGGCAAAGGGCGGCGTGGATTGACCAGTCAAAGCCGCTATGTGGTCAAACAGGCTGATCATGTCAGCGCGCGGCCCTATTTCGTGTTTGACGGGTTTCAGCATCTGATCCCCGATTTTGTCGCCGCCCTGCAAAACGATCCAGGGATCGAAATGCATGGTGCGCTGTTTGAGCCTGATCGGGTGGAGTTCAAAGGGCAGGTGTCGGTCTTTGCCGGAAACCTGACCGACAGTCCGCGGTTGCGCGACTATCATCCGCAGCAATTCCTAGCCAACCTGATCTGGGCGCGGCGGCGCACGCCGCAGGGTATGGTCATGCGGCTGGACCGGTTGGCCCCAATCACGCGGCATATTCTACGTGATCGAAACGCACAGGTGTTCCGCATACCCGAGCTTTGGTTGCTGGATGCCTTGTCAGGAACCGGCGGCGATAATGCTGATTTTCAGGCCCGGCTGGCGTTGCGCCGGCTGCAGCAGGATAAGCTGCGCGCCTATCTGGCGTGGCATCCGCGGCCAGGGGCAGATGTGCTCAGTTTCGATGTGACGGAGTTTCTGGTCAGCCCAGGTGCTGTGCGCGACCGTCTATCGCAGCACATCCCTGCGGCCAGCGCGCTGCTTGATCTGATTGATGCGGACAAAATCCGCGCCCATCTGGCCGCGCAGATCGCAGTGATTGAGGCAAATGGCCCAACCGTGACGGGTATAGCGGAGTTTGAGGACCTTAAGCGCCTGGTTGGGACGCTTTAGAGCACCGTCCATTTAATCTGCAACATACCTGGCAGCCTTGAAGAGATTTCGGCACTCGTCTGGTGGGAAGAGGTCGCATGTTTGTGCAACGGATTTGAAAAGCGCTTCGAAGGTGCGGGCCTTGAGCCTTCGGAGGTGTGCCTTGAGTT